>DASUFM010000620.1:0-3625 GCA_036274535.1 Blastocatellia bacterium | reverse complement strand
TTCTTCCCCAGCCACCCAACCGCTTTCTTTCGCCCTTTGCTTCCCTTGACTCGACGTGATTTTAGTTCAAATGGTAAACCAAGAGCCAGGAGCTTTGGCGCGCTTTTGGAGAAGAAAGTTTCACGCGTCCGCCTGATTCAGGCAGATCAGCCACTCGTAACGCGGCGCATTCATCGGATCAACCTTCGTCGCCCGCCACGCTTACCTTATTTCTCAAGCGTAATCCCAGCCAGGCTATCGATGCGCGCCACGATGCCCCAGCCGAAGAAATCATTGGCGACGCCAATCAGCAATTCATTGTCGCCTGCGTTGAGCGGCAAATTGAAGGTGGTGTTTTCTATCGAACATCGGCCTTCCGGCTCTTTGCGAATCGGATGCATATACCAGTTTTTATCCACGTACAGCAATTTTCCATTGATCAGCGCCCACACCTCATCGCTGAAGCCAAACGCTAATTTGCGGGTTTGGGCGGAGGCGGATTTGAGCGTCGTCTTCAGCCACGCAATGCGGCGCGATTCGGCTTTGCCGAATTTGCGGGTGAGATTGATGAGGCCGCGCCGCTCCGTTTCAATCGGCGTCCATGCCGCGTCCGGCTTCGGCAGCAAGTCGTAGCTGAAATCAATGCCCTTGGGAATGACGGCGGGCTGGCTCAATTGCCAATGCCGCAAATAGCGCGGCTCGTTATCGGTGGGATCAATTCCAGCCAAAGGCGACAAGCCTTCGACGGCGTTGGGCTTGATGACAAGATCGGCGATGATCGCTTCGCCTTCAAACGCGATGCGCCCGTTTGTGACATTGCCTTCCAGGCGCGGTACGGCAAGCGTGAGCTGACTTTCACTGTTCACGTAAGCGCGCATCTGCGCCCCCGAAACGACCAGCTTGACGTGATTCCAAGCTTGCTTTTGAAACGAAGCGGGACCCTGAAAATGCCCCAGCATGTCCCAGAGGTTGATGCCCCCAAGCCCTGGCGCGTATTGAACGGCGTCCACGGCTGTCGGGTTTCCGGCGCGCTCCGTGCGAAAGTAAAAACATTCATTTTCGCCCGCGTTTTGCCAGCGGAAGTAGACTGTAGCAAAACGCGGATCGAGCGGCTCAAAATCAAACTCAATTGTGCCGCTGGTAAAGTCCAGTTCCTTCAAAATGACCGGACCGGCGCCCGGCAAAATCTTTAGAGCAGGCTTGGATTTGTGTTCCAAAAATTCAACCTTTTGCGGTTGGAACTCCCAGCTTTCCGCTCTCATTGCTACATTGATTGCGGTGGTTTGCGCCGCGATCTCAACGCTGACGATCGTGAATGCGCAATAAAGCGCGGCGAACAACGCGAGTATGGTTTTCTTCATGTATTTCCTCTCAGATTGAAATTGAAACAATGTTCATCATTCGCGGCCTCATTCGACTCGAAGCGCTACCAGCGCCTATGATGTCTTCGAATACGTGGTTCTGCTCCTTATAATCGAGGAACTCCAGCGTCTGGAAGCCGGCGCGGCAATGCCGATCCGTGATTGGAGTGAGGCTGCATTAGACACATCGGCGGAAATCGCCCGCAATCATTTTGTGGCAAGGCGCGCAATGCTGTTGCGAATGGCGGAAAGAGCAGTACGAAGCGGCGGGGCTTACAGGGCTTACAGAGTCAGATTTACAGTGATTGACCGAGACTGGCCTCGACTTTCTGGCGATAACTGCGGCTGAGTTTCAATTCCGCGCCGTCGTGTAACACAACCAGAAAGTCTCCGTGTGAATGCGGGTGAAGCTCTCTGACTTTTTGCAAATTGACGATGGTCGAACGGTGAATGCGTAAGAACCGCCTGGCGTCTAATTTCGCTTCAAGTTCGCCGAGCGAAATACGATGCAACCAGGTTTTGCCGGCGGTGTGGATTTGGACATAGACGCCTGCGGCTTCGATCCAATCAATCTCTTCCACGCGCAAAAAAAGGACGCGCCCGCCATCTTTGATCATCAGGCAATCGAGCGGAGCGTTGGTATTTTGAGGCTGTTTGGGCTGGATTTGATCCAGCAATGAAATGATCCGGTGATTCAATTCCTCTCGCCGGCTCGCGCGCACGAACGACAAAACGCGCGCCAGACTGCGCTCAAATCGTTCATCGCTGAAGGGCTTCAAAAGATAATCGAGGGCGCTGACCTCGAACGCCTTCAGCGCATAGCGATCGTAGGCCGTCACGAAAATGGTGGCGGGCATTTGCGCCGCGCCGATCTCTTCGACGACGCCAAAGCCGTCCAGCCCCGGCATCTGGATATCCAGCAACAACAGATCGGGTTGCAGCGCCCGAATTTTCCGTACCGCCTCCGCGCCGTTCGAGCACTCCGCCACAATTGTGATGTCAGGCTGCTTTTCCAGCAACTCGCGCAAGCGACGGCGCGCGGGTTTTTCATCATCCACGATGATCGCTCGGATTTTTTCCATTCTCGTCTTCCTCCGGCTTTGCGCCGTTCGTGTGAAACGGCAGGATGATCTCGACCGTAACGCCGCCGCCTTCGGCATTGCCCACATTCAGCTGATGCGCCGCCGGATAAAGCTGTTCGAGCCGTTGTTTAGTATTGGTCAACCCGACGCCGGCGTGCGCATCCCAACGCCAATCCGCAGGCAAGCCGGGACCGTCATCGCCGACTTGCACGCGCAAATGTCCATCCTGCATGGCGGCGAGAATTGTCACGCAAACCGGCGTGGTCTGCTGCGCGACGCTATGCCGAATCGCGTTTTCAACCAGGGGTTGCAGGATCAAACTCGGCACTGCCGCCGGCAAAGCGTCCGGCGCAATCTCCATGCGTAACTGTAAATGATCCTCGAACCGCACGCGCTGAATCGCCAGGTAATGGTCCAGCGCCGCCAGTTCCGCCGCGAGCGTCGTTTCCTGTTCTTCGGAATGTTCGAGCGAAAAGCGCAGCAGGTCACCCAGATGTTCGATCATTCGCCGCGCGCCGCGCGAGTCTTTTTCAACGAAGGCTGAGATCGTGTTGAGCGCGTTGAAAAGAAAGTGCGGATGAAGTTGCGCTTTCAGATTGAGCAGGCGCGCTTCGGTCAGCCGCTGTTCCAGTTGCGCCGTCTTCAATTCAAGCTGCGCCGCCTGCAGCTTTCGATCCTGCGATTCCCGGTTGTAGTCCCATGCCATCCAACCGCCCGCGATCAACCAGTAGATCAAATAATTCCACTGAAACGCGCCGCCCAACGACTGTTTGATACTCGCAAAAGCAAGCATCGGGTCGCTCGTAATTCCCGCCGCCAATCTGCCTCGAACAAGCGCATCCGTCAGGAAGGCAATGAGAAAAAATGCGGCGGTGAGGAGAAAGCTTAACGGCAGATGCAGAGACAATCGCTGTAACAAAGACCGTCCCGGCGCGATCCGGCGGGCGATTCGGATGATGACCAGCGAAAGCGCGCCCCACGTAAACCACCACACCAGCGCGCCCTGAAGCGCTCCGAAATAGGAGTCGGCAGGCCCGCCCATGCCGGTTTGGCTGAAAAAGATGCGAGTGGAAAAGAAGAGACTGACGGCCAGACAGCAGCCGAACCAGAGCAAAAATTTTCGAGTCAGGTTACGCAAATTTCCTCCTCGCCGGACTGTTGAAGATAGGCCTGAGTACGACCTGCCGAACCCTGAGCTTATCA
>DASUFM010000619.1:0-5289 GCA_036274535.1 Blastocatellia bacterium | reverse complement strand
CAACCCCGTGCTTAACTGTTAACTTGATGCGAAGTTAAGCGATTGAAATGTCAGCATTTAGATCGTCCGATACGCGGTTAACAGTTAAACCCACTTTGTCCATTTGACTGCCGGCGCGTTGCGCCGGCATTCAAATGGACAAAGTGGAGTCATATGGAATATGTGATATAGCCTGTCTGAGTGTCAGCGCCTGCCTGCGCAATTATTCATGGCGTAAAGCCTCGACAGGCATGAGTCTGGACGCCGCTCGCGCCGGATAAATCGTCGCCAGGAGACAGATGCCTATTGCCAGGATGGCCACGACGCCGCAATCCACCAATTTGGGTTTGAGCGTGATGTGAGAGACGGAATAAACTTCAGCCGGGATCGAGATCAACTGATAATGATTGGCCAGCCAGCCGAGTCCCAGCCCCAGCAACAGCCCCGCTGCCGAGCCGACCAGACCGATAACCAGACCCTGCAGTATGAATATTCGTCGAATTGATCGGGGCGTGGAGCCCTGGGCGCGCAATATCCCTATATCGCGGTTCTTTTCGATCACCATCATCGTCAGTGTCGTGATGATGTTGAGCGCGGCGATGGCGATCAGCAATGCGAAAAAGACGTAGATCATTCGATGTTGCAGCTCGAGCGCCGCGAACATAGGTTTGTTCAATTCCTGCCAGTCCCTTGTTACAAAGCCGGGCCCGACAATTTCCAGGACCCGGGCGGCGACTTCCTTGACGGCGTAAATGTCCGCCACTTTCATCTGGATCATCTCGGCCGCGTTCCCGTTTCCTCTGAGTTTCTGCGCGGCCGGGAGCGGGATATACGCCCACTTCGCGTCATAGTCGTACAAGCCCGAAGAGAAGATTCCGGCCACCCGAAAGCGCGTGTAGCGCGGTCGCGGCTGCAGCCCGGCGGGCGTCAGCCGGTTTTGCGAGGAAATCGCCGTCACCACGTCATTGACCCGCAGCGCCATCGACTCAGCCAACTGTTTGCCGAGGATAATTCCTTCCAACGCCGCCGCTTCCATCTCGCCTTCCATGTTCTGATCAGGAGGGGGCGGCGATTTGAGCCGTTCCGGATCGCCCTCGACTACGGTCGAAAAGACTTCGTTCGCGTCGCGCGGCGAATCCAGATCGACGCCCTTAAGCACCGCGTAATCCTGGCGGCCATTGGCGCTGAGCAAGGCTTGCGGGTAGGTGGTGGCCGAAGCCGAACTCACGCCGGGGACGGCGCTGACCCGTTGGACCAGTTCGCGATAATCCTCGATGTCGCCGCTGTCAGCTTTTAGCAGATTGAGGTGCGCCGTGCCTTGAAGAATCTTTTCCTGGACGTCGGATCGAAAACCGGTGATCAGAGCTTGCGCGATAATCAACGACGCGACCCCGAGCGTGATTCCGGCTATGGATATGGCCGTGATTACCGAAACGGCGGCCTGTCTGCGCCTGGCGCGTAAATATCGTAATGCGATGAAGAGTTCGTATTTCATGGGACCTATAGAACTTATAGGACATATAGGACTTATGAGTCTTCCTCAGTCTTTCTTCGATTCCGGCCGCATGTGCGGGAAGAGAATCACGTCGCGGATCGAATGCTGATTGGTCAGGATCATAACCAATCGGTCGATCCCGACGCCTTCGCCCCCGGTCGGCGGCATCCCGTAGGAAAGCGCGCGGATGTAATCTTCGTCGAGCACCATCGCTTCTTCGTCGCCGCCGGCGCGCTGTTTCATCTGGTCCTCGAAGCGGCGGCGCTGTTCGATGGGGTCATTCAATTCCGAGAACGCGTTGGCGATTTCCATGTTGGCGATGTACAGCTCGAACCTCTCGACGAATCGCGAGTCGGAGGCCTTCTGTTTCGAGAGCGGCGAAAGCTCGGTCGGAAATTCGGTGATGAATGTGGGATTGATCAGATGAGGCTCGACCACATGCTCGAAGATCGCGCCCAGCAACTGCCCGTCGTTCAGCTTCGGATCGAAGCCGATGCCGATCTCGGCCGCGGCGGCTTCGAGCGACCCGCGCTCCATCAATTCTTCCTCCGACGGGCGCTTCGCTCCGGCCGGCCAGTATTCCAGCGTCGCCTCGCGCATCGTCATCCTGCGCCATGCGTTGAAATCGATCGCCTGGTCTCGATAAGGCGCCTGGCGCGTCCCGCAGACCTTGTCAACCAGCGTCATGATCAGGTCCTGCGTCAGATCCATCAGGTCGTTGTAATCCGAATAGGCCTGATACCATTCGAGCATCGTGAATTCGGGGTTGTGCTTGTAATCGATCCCTTCGTTGCGGAAGTTGCGGTTGATTTCATAGACCTTCTCGAAACCGCCGACGACCAGCCTCTTCAGATAAAGCTCCGGCGCGATTCGCGCGTAGAGATCGATGTCCAGCGCGTTGTGGCGCGTGACGAACGGGCGCGCCGCCGCGCCGGTCGCCAGCGGCGAAAGCATCGGCGTTTCGACCTCTATGTAGCCGCGGTCGTCGAAATAGCGGCGGATCTCGCGAATGATCATTGACCGGCGCTCGAAGACTTCGCGCGAGGTCAACTCGCCGGGGAGTCTTTCGCGCCCGGCCCCGCTGGCGATCAGGTCTACGTAACGCTGGCGATAGCGCAACTCCTTGTCGGTCACGCCGTGATACTTGTCCGGCATCGGCAGCAGCGCCTTGGCCAGGAATTGAAGCCGGGTCACATGAACCGAAAGCTCGCCGGTTTTCGTGATGAAGAGATAGCCTTCGACGCCGATCCAGTCGCCGATGTCCAGCTTCTGGTATAGCGCCCAGGACTCGTCGCCGACGTCGTTCTTGCGGACGTAAACCTGCAGCCGGCACAATCCGTCCGAGAGGTGCGCGAAAGCGGCTTTGCCCATCAGCCGCATCGTCATAATCCGGCCGGCGATTCTGACTCGTCCACCCTCCGCCGCTTTCAATTCTTCGTTGATCCGCGCGGCTTCGGCCTCGTCATCCTTTTTGACGGCGTAGCCCTGGTAACGCTCGACTATTTCCGAAATCGCGTGTGTGCGGTCGAAGCGGTTCGGGTAGACTTCATGGCTCATCTCCGCGATCTCTTCCAGATGGCGGCGACGCTGTTGAATCTGGTCAATCTCCTGGTTATCCACCAAAATAGTAAAAACTCCCTCAAAATATAGTTGCGCCGAACGGTATGTTTGGGCGTTCATTGAATCATAACATAGGACTTACAGGACCTATAAGACTTATAAGTCCTACAGGCCCTGTTCAACGGAGAATGATATGAAAACAGTAACACGCGTTTCACTCGCAGCCACATCGGTTTCGCTGGTTCTGTTCATCGCGTTCGCGGTTTACGGCCGGCAGGAGAACTCGGACAATCGGAAGAGCGGAACTGAAACCCAATGGGAGTACCTGGTGGTTTCCGGAGGCTCGGTCAATTTTTCGACGTCCGGCAATGGTAATTATCCGAGAATGCGGAAACAACAGGACGACTCATTCAGCCGTGAATATTTCCCGCTCGAACGCAACTTCGATAAGCTGGGCGCGAAGGGCTGGGAACTGGTCAGCGTCTACGGCCCGCAGAACGAGCCGGTTTATTTCTTCAAACGGCCTAAAGAGAGCAGATGAGATTGCTGAAACATCAGCCGCCGCAAAGTCGTATAGCCCGTTGAGATGAGTTAGGCATATCGATAAGGAGAGTGACCAAATGGCTCAGACAATCGGCACAATTATTCTCGTGATTCTGGCGCTGGTAGCGCTCGCGGCGGTTCTCAATTTTGTTCTGGGTGTGCTCGGCGCCACGCTCGGGATCGTTTTCGGACTGCTCCCGCTGCTCATCAAGCTGGCGATCTTTGGCGGAATTTTCTATCTGATCTGGCTGGCGTTTCGCAAATTCGCTCACTCGGACGAGAACTGAAGAATTGATCTCCCCGGCAGGGTTTATATTCAACCTCCAATAATGGACTTTCGACGAGCCGCCACGCTCGTCCCGGTTTCCTTGTCTCCAAATCGCGTTGGCTCATGTCGGCCAAGGCCGTCGGGAACCGGGCGGGTGTGGCGGCTCATTCTTCCTCAGCGGCGCTCGCTGCCGCTCGCGGCAGCGATAAGCACTCGACCAGTTCGCACAATTCGCTGAAGCGTTCGATCACGTAATCGACTCCCGCCTCGACCAGTTCCGTGCGCCCGCGAAAACCGGGGACGTAGCCGCAGGTTTTCATATGCGCGGCCTTGCCGGCCACTACATCCACGCGGCTGTCGCCGACCATCAGACATTCAGACGCGTCAACGCCACACCTGCTCGCCGCTTCGAAGAGCATCATCGGCGAAGGCTTGCGCTCCGGCAGAGAATCTCCGCCGATCACGACCTCGAAATACGACGACAGCCCTACGCCTTCCAGCAGAGGGATTGTGAATTCGTAAGGCTTATTGGTGACCACGGCTTTCGGAATGTGACAGAGCCGCGCGAGCGTCTGTTCGACTCCGGGATAGGCGCGCGTTTGATCCAGCAAATGCTCGCGATAATGACGCCGAAAAATCCCCAGCGCCTGATCAATATCACAACCAATAGGATTGGCGGGGTTGGCGTTATGACTGGGCGTTTCTTCATTCTGATCCGCTTTCAACGCGCGCTCGACCAGCATTCGCGCGCCTTCGCCGACAAATGAAAGCACGCGTGTATCGGGCAATGTCCTGCGCCCGAGTTCAGCCAGCATCAGGTTGACCGAGTTGACCAGATCAGCCCGCGAATCCACCAACGTCCCATCAAGGTCAAATAGCAAACATTGATAACTCATCCGACTTTCGTTTTCCCTCAAAAGAGCGGTAGTATGACCTTTACTTCAAACATTAACTTTAACTCCCCGATTCATAATCCGCAACAGGCTCAGGCGTCTCGAAAGGATTTGGATGCGCGCCGAAAGTCGAACCAAGAAAACACCGCGGCGGTCAGGCGTATACCAGATCCGCTGCAATACAAATGGAAAAATCTATATTGGCAGCGCGGTGAATATGCCCGTGCGATGGGCGGAGCACGGGCGAAGCCTGCGGCAAGGCGTTCATAGAAATAAGCATTTACAAAAGGCTTGGAATAAGTATGGCGAAGAGAACTTCGAATTCACCGTACTGGACTATGTAACACCAGCATTTTTATTGCGCGCTGAACAGCAATGGATTGATAAGAGCCAGTGTACGGATAAGAAAATTGGCTTCAATATCTATCCGATTGCTGGTTCGCCAGGGGACGCTTTTGCGCAGGTTTGGGAAGGCTTTATTGATCCCCAGGGTAATGAAGTGACTATCACTAATCTTGAAAGATTTTGTCAGGAGAATGGATTGTGTCCAT
>DASUFM010000618.1:0-13046 GCA_036274535.1 Blastocatellia bacterium | reverse complement strand
AATCCGTCATCGGTCAGCGCGATTCGCTTCGGCCCCATTCCCATGTGGGTGTAGGAAGAAGCGGAGCCCGGCCCGCCGTTGTATATGAACGACACTGGGCGTTTGGATTTATCAGTCACGTCGTCTTTCGTGTAGCCCACGAAAAAGAATGACGCTTTCGGCGTCCCGTCGGCCGCCTTGACGATGTAATTCGCGGCGGTCGCCGTGTACTTGATTTCCTGGCCGGCGATGCGAACGCTGCCCTGGGTGACCGATTTCTTCTCTTCCAGCGGCGGCAGCGCACGCTGTTGCCCACCCTGTCCCTGCCCCTGCCCCGCGGGCGGCGCCGTCTGGGGCTGTTGAAATCCTCTCCGGCCACGCCCGCCGGGCTGAGGCATGTCGGTCTGCGCCTGCGCCAGGCACATGGCGCACATCATGATCGTCGTTATGGCGAATAATCGTCTCATTTTCTTCTCTCCTTATTGAGTGATGACAACTCGGCGCCCGGACAGACTCCGCTATTCACTTTGGATTTGAAGCGGTTCGTTGATTTCGACTTCTCGCCCATCAGGATCGAGGACGACCGCGACGTGTCCCCATCGCATAAGTGTGGGCGATCTAAGAACTCTCGCGCCGGCTGTTTCCAGCGATTTCAATGTCGCTGCCAATACTTCCACGGTGAAGCCTAACCTGATGGACGCTTCCGCCTTATGTTCAGTTACGTTCTTTTGCGGCTCAGGATAAATCTCGATGAGAACGCCGTTCGACGATGATGAATAATGTACCGGCCCTTTTCCATGTTTTTCTTCGATAAACGCCAGACCGAGACTTCGATAAAACTCAAGACAGGCGACAATATTCGTTGTTCGCAATACCAACAATGAAAGAGATATTTCAGACACTTTATTGTGACTAGACGTTGTTCAAATTAGAGCTGATTGCGGTTGCGTGTATAGGAAGTCTCGCTGGATCAGCGGCAGCTTTGGAGTGCGGTTGCCTGGGATACCGCTGGCAAACTCTTTTGTGGGACACATTTAAATTGTCCCACTTATCAGTCGGAATAGAAGTGGGACAATTTAAATGTGTCCCACCTCTGTGGCAACAGTGCGCGTCAATTTTGAATTCGCCAGCGGTATCGCCTGGAACCGCTTTGGTAGTCTCTTCAGTAGTTACGGCGCAGATCTGGAAATAGTCCGCCGGGTCTATCCTTCCGGGAGGGGCGGGAATCCGGGATGACTACTAAAGCGGTTCCAGGCAACCGCGCTCCAAAGGCTACGCCGATTTATCGGCCATATCCTTTACGGCTGCCTGATCTCCATGCTCTTGATCAAGCCGTCTTCAATCAGATAGATGTGCTCGACCATGCCATCCACTACAATGTTCCCTTCCAGGTCGCGCACTACCTGATGGACCTTGACGACTGTACGCCCCGTTTCATCGGTGTCGAAGCCGACCGGTTCGACGCTGGGATTGATCGCGGCCCATTGGCGCGTCCAATAATCACGAATGCCATCGCGTCCATAAATCCGCCCGCCTTCCCAGCCGTTCGGCCAATCGACATCGGCGCTCAGGGCGGCCAGGACAGTCTCAATGTCGCGGGCGTTGAACGCGCTGTAAACCTTTGTGAGCAGTTCGTAGTCTGTGGACATCGTAGCTTTACTCCTTTAACTGTGCAGGGCCGCGCTACCAGAGATAGCGCCCGGTCTCGATCATCGCGTCGGCGATGTTACGCCGCGCCCGGATGGTATCGATCGGGTATTGAGGCGCCAGTCTTTCAAACGCTGAGTAGAGTTTTTCCGGCCTGCTCAAAGTCGCGGCCAGGTTGCGAGCGCTCAGGGCGGCGCGGTCGGCGGCGTCGCTCGCGTAAACTCGCGCCATATCGATTGCGACTTTGCATGCCTCTTCGCCTTTGCCCGCGGCCATTTTCTCGGCGCGCAGCAGAACGCTTTCAATGGCGTAGGCTTCCGTAATGATGTCGGCGACAAGCGCGACGGCTTCCTGCTCTTCGCTAAGCGCGCCGCCGTAATTATGCTGCGCCGCGGCCAGCGCCAGGCGCGCGGTCTCCTTAACTCGCCCCAGAGAGCCGCGGACGAATTTCAACCCGTCAACGCGGTTGTCGATTACGGTCCGATCCAGGATGTCGCTGACCGTCTCTTCAGCGTCCGGCAGGATGTCTCTCGCCGCTCCCTTCAGCAATCGGGTAGGGATGATCATCCGGTTGATCTCGTTCGTGCCTTCGTAAATCCGCGTGATGCGCGCGTCGCGGTAGGCGCGTTCCGCCGGGTAATCCTTCGAATAACCGTAGCCGCCGTAGACCTGAACGGTCTCGTCAACGACATAAGCGAGCGCCTCGCTGGTCCAGACTTTGATGATCGAGCATTCGACTGCGTACTGTTCAATGGCCTTCAGCGCCTGCATCGGGTCGCCGGCGTCCACGTTTTGCAGCGCGGCATCGATCATTCCAAGCGTGCGCCAGACCATCGAGTCTCCGACAAAGCAGCGGATCGCCATCTCGGCCAGCTTGCGCTTGATCAGGCCGAAGCTGGAGATCGCGCGGCCGAATTGATGGCGCTCCTTCGAATACGCGACGGCTTCGTTCAAACTGATTTTCGCCCCGCCAATGTTGCGGCTGCCCAATTTCAATCGCCCCAGATTCAGTATGTTGAACGCGACCACGTGGCCTTTGCCGATCTCGCCCAGGACGTTTTCGACAGGCACGCGCGCGTCTTCGAGCATCACCGCGGTCGTAGAGCTTCCGTCGAGGCCGAGTTTCTTCTCTTCATGGCCGGGCGTGACCCCTTCGCCGCGCTCGACGATAAAGGCCGTGAATTTCTCGCCGTCGACTTTGGCGAAGACGATGTAGATGTCGGCGAACCCGCCGTTGGTGATCCACATCTTCTGTCCCCGCAGTACGTAGTGTCCGCCGTCTTCGCTGAGCGTCGCCCTGGTCCTGGCGGCCAGCGCGTCGGAGCCTGAGCCGGGTTCGGTCAAACAGTAGGCCGCGATCAATTCGCCGGTGGCCAGCTTCGGCAGGTACTTTGCGCGCTGCTCCGCCGTGCCGAAATAAACTATCGGCAGCGTGCCGATCGTCGTGTGAGCGCCGAGGCTCCCTCCGAACGACGGCATCACCGCGATCTGTTCGCCTACATAAGCCGAACTGACCTTGTCCAACCCGAGCCCTCCGTAAGCCTCGGGGATGTCGATTCGCAGCAGGTCGAGTTCCCCCGCCTTGAGGAGCAACTCGCGCGTCACAGCCCAATCTTTCGAATAAATCTTTTCGGCGCGCGGAAGGACTTCTTTAGCCATGAACTCTTCGGCGACGCGGGCGAACATCCGCTGCTCCTCGCTGATGTCTTCGCGCGTGAAGACATCGCTCGCTTGGCGGTCCTCGAAGAGGAAGCTTCCGCCTTTGATAGTTTGAACGCTCATTACAGACTTGTCCTTTCGTATAAATTGCGCATTGCGCATTAAGTCGCAGGGAGAAACTTTAGGCGCCGCGGCTCAATGCGCAATGTGAAATGGGCTGCTGATGATTTTACATCCGCCGCTTCAGAAAGCCAGCCTCAGCCCGAACTGTACGCGGCGCGGGTCGAACGCGGCGATGAAGGCCAGCGGCTGCGTGATTCCCCGGTCGCGCCGGCCCTGAAGCCGCACCGTCCCCGCTTTATAGTCGGGCGAGTTGAGGTCGGTCCCGATCACGTCGTTGACCGCCGCAAAATTCGTCCGGTTGAGCAGGTTGATCCCTTCAACCAGGAATTCGATCCGCGCCGCGCCGTCGCTCTTGAGCCGGAAAGTCTTGTTGAAGCGCAGATCAACGCTGCGGAAATTGGGGCCGACGCCGGTGTTGCGGCCGATATAAATCAGCCGGTCGTTCGTGTGAGTATCTCCGTTCGTATCGGCGCCGGTGTAAAGCGTGAACGGAATGCCGGTGCGAATGTAAACGACCGGGCTGATCGTGATGTCGCGCAGCGCCCAGTTTTTGAACGGGCTGAGAAGCACGGCGTTCGCCACGAAATTGTGGCGAATGTCGAATGACGAGAGCGAGCGCTCCAGGTGGAGCCGCGTAGGAAACGCGGCTGCGAACGCCGAGTTGTAATCAGTCACGTCGTCAATCGCCTTGCTGAAAGTGTAGTTCGCCTGGAACTGAAAATAATTGCTCAGCCGTTTGGTTAAACTGACCGTCATGCCGTGATAGATCGAGTTGGCCGTCGATTCGTAATTGTTGAGCTGCGCGACGCTCGGATCGATCCTGGCATAGGCCGGGCCGAAAGCCGGGCCCCGCGTGTTTGGAATCGCCGACTCTCGGTAATTGACCTGGTGCGAGCGCTGCAGGTGAACTCCGCGATACATCTGATAGGCCACGTCCAGACTCAGGTCGGGCATGATCTGGCGCTGGACGCCGAGGTTGGCCTGGATCGAGTAATTGTTCTTGTAATCAGGGTCGGCCTGGAACAGCACGCGGTTGGGCGCGCCCCGCCCCGTCGAAACGCCGCGCGCGTTGAAATCGGTCTCGCCGAGCGCTTTGAACGGCAGTTTGCCGATGGATACGCCGTAAGCCCAGAGCGCTATTGATGAACGCGTCCCGGGGTCGGAGGCGGTGGGGAGCACCTGGTTGATGTACAGTCCGCTGTCGTTGAGCAGGTTGGTTACGTAGACGACCTGGTAATTAACGGGCGAGTAATAAATCCCGCCGCCGCCGCGCACGACCGTCTTGTGGTCGCCCGCGACGTCCCAGGCGAAGCCGAGTCTGGGCGAGAAGTAGGTGTTTTTCGGGAGCGGCTCAGGTTCTCCGTCGTAATCCACGCGCCCGCCGTAATCCACAGTCAGCCGTTGATTCACCTTCCAGGTGTCCTGCGCGAAGAAGGCCAGGTACTGCCCGTTACCCTTCCAGAGTGGATTGTTGAAGCCCTGCCGCACCGTCACAGGCAAACCGAAATTGAAGCCCTGTAAACCCGTCAATTGCGTGCCGGCCAGCAATTGAGTAAGCCGCGCCGCCGTGCAATCGGCCGCTGACACTCCGGCGGTTGCGCAGACCTGGGCGTTGAAAGCGGGAACCAGGGCCGAGGGCACGATCGTGGTGATCGGGAACGTGCCGGAGGAGAAAGTCCAATCGCCCGAAAACCACAGCTCATTGCGGACGGCGTAACGCACCGGGCGGTAAGAGCCGCCGAACTTGGTCGTGTGATTGCCGTTGATCCAGGCCAGGTTGTCTTCCAGTTGCAGCCGGTCCTGCAGCGTGTTGAACGGCGCGGTGAAGTCACGCCCGAAACTGCCGAACGCCCCGCTGTCAATGATCAAAGACGCCGAGTCCGGCGTCACCGGTTCGGTGAAGGCCTTGTTGCGCGGAGAGACCTGAACGCGCGCCGTGTTGACGACGTTCGCGCTCACGTTGCGCGTCCATGTCAGAAGCGTAGTGTAATCGCGCACGGTGAGCGTGTTAGTGCGGTTCGGAGCGACCAGATTGACGCCGCCGAGCTGGCCGTTGAAATTGCGCTGATACGTGAAGCGTCCGCTGATCGAGTCGCGCTCAGTGGGCTGATAATCGACCCTCGTAATCCAGTTGTTGAGCCGATCGCGGTTGACGAAAGAGCCTTCGTTTTCAGTCAGCAGCATGACCGTGTTCGGATAGCGATCCGCCGTCGTCGTCAGCGCGGCGCGCAAATTGGCGGCCAGCCCACTGATCGTCGCGTTGGTCGAATTGCCCAGCCGGCTGAGCAGCGCGCTTTGCGCCGTTGACGGCTGCAGGAACGGGCTGTTGGTGTACCTGCGCACCTGCGCGATGTCGGATTTGGTTTTCTCGTAGTTGGTGAAGAAGAAGAGCTTGTTCTTCACGACCGGGCCGCCGAGCGTGAAGCCGGAGTAGATTTGCTGGTTGAAGGGCTTCTCCTCGCCGGGCCGGAAATTTACGGGGTTGTGCCCCGAAGTCTTCTGCGACCGGTAAAAGGCGTACCCGCTGCCGTGAAAATCATTGGTCCCGCTCTTGGTCACGACATTGATCGCCGTGCCAGCGGTGAAGCCGTTCTCAGCCGTCGAGCCGTTGCGGTTGACCTGGAACTCCTGCACGGCTTCCGGGCTGATGTCGAAGCGCAGTTGCCCGCTGCCGTACTCGTTTTCCCCCCCGTCAACCGTGACCAGATTATTGCGCCCGTTGCTCCCCCCGATCGAGAAGCCGGAACTGCCGAAATTGAAGCGCGCCCCGCTCTGCACGCGCGGCGCGGCGGAACTCGAAACTCCGGGCAGCGTGAAAACATATGACGTGAAATCCCGCCCGATGTTCGGCAGGCTTTCGATCTGTTTGCGTTCGATGGTGTTGGCTTGTTGCGTGCGCTCGACCTCGATCAGCGGCGCCGAAGAAGTGACCGTGACTTCGTTGGTCACTTTGGCCACCTCAAGTTTGATGTCGTAAACGGCCGTCTGGCCGACCGTAAGTCTGACGTCTTTGATCAGGTACTGGGCAAACCCCTCCGCCCGAACCGTAATTTCATGGAGGCCCGGCCGCACGGTCAGTATCTGAAACTCCCCGCCCGCGCCGGTAGTGGCGGTCCTGGCGACGCCCTGATCGAGGCTTCTGACCGTTACAGTCGCGTTTGAAATCGCCGCGCCCTGCGGATCAGTCACGGCCCCCTTGACGGTGGCCGAAGAGACGTCGGCTTGCCCCAAGGCCGATACCGTTATCGTCAGAAAAACACTGAGTGTGAAAAGAACACGAAGCATAAGTCATCCTCCTAAGCTGGCGGCTGATTGTTTGTCTTTAGGCTCGTCGCCATCGCGCTCGCATCGCCTGATGAAAAGCCCCAGCGTGCGTGGCGATCTGTTTATGACCCGTCCCGGAAGGCGCCGGGACGCTTTCTGATAAAGGAAGACGAATGAATGTTCGCACTGTCACTACTTGATAAAAGGGGGAGACCTACCGGTCGGTAAGTCTACCGCCCGTCATAAACCATGTCAATAAAATGGCCCATAACTTAACCGGGCGAGCGAAGGAAAAATTCGCGGGGGCCCGGTTTCGGCCCCCGGTTTAAAGGTTCTTCGCGAGGCCGACTTTGTGCTAAGCTGCGCGCCGTCCAACCATCTCGGCGCCGCTCGCGGCGCCGATTCAACCAATCCGGAGGCCCTGTCATGATAGTGCCGCTCAACGAGTATGATTTCCTGAAGCGCGCCCTGGCCGTATACGGTGATTGCGAGGCGATAGTCTCCGGCGACCTGCGCCTGACTTACAATCAATTCGGCCTGCGGGTGAATCGCTGGGCGAATTTGATGCGCAGCCTGGGCGTCAAAAAAGGCGACCGCGTCGCGATCATCTCGCAAAACGATCACCGGATGATGGACGGATTCTTCGGCGCGCCTCTGATCGGGGCCGTTTACATGCCGATCAATTTCCGCCTGATCGCCGGCGATTTCGAATACATCCTCAACCACGCCGAGGCGAAGATACTGATCGTCGAAGACTGGCTGGCGCCGGCGATTGAAGAGATCCGGCCGCGGTTGCAAAGCGTCGAGCAGTTCATAGTGATTGCGAACGGGACCGGCGAGATTCCCGAGCTTTCAGAAAAATGGCTGAACTATGACGATTCGCTCGAAAGCGCGCCGGCCTCAGATCCCGACTCCGCGGACCACGCGGAGGTTGATGAAAACGACGTCGTGACGATCCTTTACACTTCAGGCACGACGGGCAGGCCGAAAGGCGTCATGTCCACTCACCGCAACATCTACGTCAACGCGATCAATTCGATCATCGAGTTCGGCCTGACTCACGACGATGTTTACCTGCACACTCTGGCGCAGTTCCATTGCAACGGCTGGGGGCTGCCTTACGCGGTGACCGGCGTCGGCGGGAAGCACGTCATCGTCAAGAAATACGATCCCGCGAGTTTCTTCGACCTGGCTACGCGCGAGCGGATGTCGTTCGCCTGCATGCCGCCGACGATGATCAATATGGCGTTGAATCATCGATTGAGCGACGCGCAACTCGCCGCGCTGCCGCGCAAAGGCGTGCGAGTGGCCACGGCGGGTTCGGCCCCGCCGCGCGCGTTGATCGAAGGAATGCAGGAGCGGCTCGGGTGGCAGATAATTCAAGTCTACGGCCTGACTGAAACCTCGCCCTTCCTGACCGTCTCGAAAGTCAAACCGCACATGCGCGGTCTGCCTAAAGAGGAACAGTACCGGATTCAAACGCGCACCGGATACCGGATGCTGGGCGTCGATCTGCGCGTCGTGGACGAGAGCGGAAAAGACGTCGAGCCCGACGGCCAGAGCGTCGGCGAAATCATCGCGCGCAGCAACGTGGTGATGTCAGGCTACTGGCGCCAGCCCGAGGCCACGGACGCCGTGATCGTAGACGGGTGGTTCCACACCGGCGACATGGCCACGATCGACCGCGAGGGAATGGTCGAGGTAGTCGACCGCAAGAAAGACCTGATCATTTCCGGCGGCGAAAACATTTCTTCGATAGAGGTCGAAGGAATGTTGTATAAACATCCGGCGGTGCTCGAAGCCGCCTGCATCGCGGTCCCGCACGAACAATGGGGCGAAACCGTCGCGGCGGTGGTCGTCTTGAAACCGGGGATGACCGCCGCCGAAAGCGAAATCATAGAGTTCTGCCGCGCCAATCTGGCTCACTTTAAATGTCCCAGGGTGATAAGCTTCACTGACGCGCTGCCGCGCACCGCGACCGGCAAAATTCAGAAAAATTTGTTGCGCGAGAAATATTGGCAGGGGCGCGGGAAGCGGGTAAATTAGGCGAATGAGCGCCATCATCTCCGTAAACAATCTTCATAAAAGCTACGGCGAGGCCGCCGCCGTATGCGGCGTAAGCTTCGATGTCGAAGTGTCCGAGTTGACCGCGATCATCGGCCCTTCGGGCTGCGGCAAATCGACTTTGCTGCGATGCCTGAACGGGCTCGAGCTTTTCGACGGCGGGCGAGTGCGAATCGGCGACATCACTCTGGACATGGACAACGGCCTTTCGCACCGTGACTTCAACGCCAGGCTCCGGCGTTTGCGCGAAGAGGTCGGGATGGTATTTCAAAGCTTCAACCTCTTCCCTCACCTGACCGCGCTGGAAAACGCGATGCTCGCGCCGATGGTGGTCAAGAAAGTCGATCGCCGGAAGGCGGAGTCCACGGCCCGCGAGCTGCTGGCGAAAGTCGGATTGAGCGACCGTCTGGATTATTACCCTTCGCAGTTGTCCGGAGGCCAACAGCAGCGCGCGGCGATTGCGCGCGCCCTGGCGATGGAGCCTAAGGTGATGCTTTACGACGAGCCCACCTCGGCGCTCGACCCGAGCCTGGTCAGAGAAGTGCTGAACATCATGCGAAATCTCGACGACGAAGGAATGACTCAGGTAGTCGTGACTCACGAGATGAGATTCGCCCGCGACGTGGCCGACAAAATACTGGTGCTGTCCGGCGGCGAGTTGATCGAAAGCGGCTCGCCGGACGTGATCTTCAGCTCGCCGACTGACGAACGCACGCGAAATTTCCTGCGAAGGTATCTGTAACGAGCCATTAGGCATGGATGGGATGATATGGAACACAAAAAGCGCAAAAGAAGAAACACAAAAAGCACAAGTCTATCAATGCTATATCTTTGTGCTTTTTGTGTTTCTTCTTTTGCGCTTTTTGTGTTCCGCTGTCCCGGACTTAACCTCATTGAGTTAACCCTGTCCGCCAAAGCTCAGCAGCCGCTCCGCTGGGGCGGAGACGCGGAAGGCGGGGCGCCGTACCTGCTGCCAAATCCGAAAAATCCGCGCGAGATCATCGGTTTCGAGATCGACCTGATGGACGCGGTCGGCAAACAGCTCAACCGCAAATCGGTCTTCGTGCAAAACCAGTGGGACGGCCTGATTCCGGGGTTGCAGCGCGGCAATTACGACCTTGCGGTCAACGGCATCGAGATCACTGACGACCGGAAACAGCAGGTCAATTTCTCGATTCCGTATTACGCCTGCGGCGAACAGCTCAGCGTGCGCGTCGAGGAGAATTCGATCGAATCGCTCGCCGACCTGAAGGGCAAGGTCGCCGGTACCCTGAAGGCCTCGCTCGCGCAGCGCATCCTCGAACGCGCCAATCTGGAACAGGGAGGCCGGATCGAAATTCGATCTTACGAGAATCAGAACAACGCTTATGACGATCTGGCGCTCGGACGTTTGCAGGCGGTGTTGATGGACTGGCCCATCGCCGTCTATTACAGCAAGCCGAATCCGAAGCTGAAGTTCGTGGGCCCCGGCATTGAGCGCATGGAATACGGCATAGCCGTCCGCAAGGAAGACTCGGAATTGCTCAAACAGGTCAACGACGCGCTCCTGGCGCTGATCAAATCGGGCGAGTTGCGGAGGATTTACGAGAAATGGGGCATCTGGAACGGCGAGACTGATCAACTCTTCGCCAGGATGTCTTCGGCTTCTCAGCCTGGGCAATCGGGGCAGGTTTACGAGGAGTTCACGCAGAACATTACGAAGAAACTGACATGGCGCGAGCGGTTGGCGCGATACAAAAGTTATCTGCCCCCGCTGTTGCTCATAGGCGCGCCGATGACTTTATTGATCTCGGTGTTGGGAATGGCGGTCGCGATCGTGATCGGTCTCGCGGTGGCGTTGATTTATCTATACGCGCCGCGTCCCGCCTCATGGATGGCGCGAGGGTATGTCGAACTATTTCGAGGCACGCCGTTGCTGATCCAACTCTATTTGATCTTCTACGGCTTGCCGAACGTGGGCCTGAGACTTTCGCCCCTGGTCGCCGCCGTGGTCGGGCTGGGTCTGAATTACGGGGCTTACGAGGCCGAAAATTACCGCGCCGGCATCGAGGCGATTCCGCGCGGCCAGATGGAAGCGGCGTTGTCGCTCGGAATGACGCGCGCCCAATCGCTGCGCCACGTGATAGTGCCGCAGGCCATGCGACTTGTAATCCCGCCGGTGACCAACGACTTTATCGCGCTGTTCAAAGATTCGTCCATCGTCTCGGTAATCACGATGGTCGAATTGACCAAGGTTTACGGACAACTGGCTTCGACGTATTATGATTACATCGGGGCCGGCATATTGACCGCGGCGATCTACTTTTTGATGGGGCTGCCGTTCGTGCGATTGGCGCGATGGGTCGAGAAGCGGCTGGCGACAGACAAGCGATCTCAAATCTCAAATCTCAAATCTCAAATCTCAAAACGGAGAATATAGATGAATCGTCGAGACAAGGCGAGTATTATTTTATCATCTCGATATCCTTGTGCCTGACAACGATTTACAAGCCCATCGCGCCTCACCTCACCCATCTTATTTCGCCATTGTGTCATTGGACTGATAATTTCCAGCCCCGGAAACGCCTTCGGAGTCTGATTTTTCCAGTTTCTTGATAGTCTCGCGAAGGTTCCTGTCATTCAAGTGTAAATATCGTTGAGTAGTCTTCAAGTCGGAGTGTCCCATAAGTTTACTGACTTGTACCAAGTTCACATCCCCGCGTTCCGTTAGCCTGGTCGCGAAGGTATGCCGGAGGGTGTGAATGGTCACATCAGGCAAGCCAATCTCATCACAAATTTTTGAGATGTTGTAGCCGACAGCCCATGAGCTTAGCCCTCGCCCCGAGAAGATTTTCCCTTTACCATTGCAGGCTAGGCGCAATACCCTTAACAGACCAAACGCCGCATCGTTGAGAGGGATTATACGGAGTTTCTTTTTCTTCCCACGGCCTTTCTGATCAACGACAATTAAAACTCTTCCCAACAATTCGTTTTGCCAGGTATAAAAAACCTTCATACCTAGCGAACAATTCTAATAAAACGCTGGATTCCGTCAATAAGGAGGCTGATTCTAGAGGCACGGAGCCGGTTCGCCCATAATGACCTGCGCGAGTGAGATCTTGAACGGCAGTTGTAAGCTGAAGCCGGTCGCCATGCGATGTAAACTTCCGCACTCTCGAATTCGACAAGGCGCTTTCGGCGCGGTACATCATATACAGCATTCCGCCGCAGCCAGCGTCACTTGCTTGCCGCTGATCGTCAACGTCTTCACCTCAACGGCTGCGGTCTTGATAATCGCCTTCTCGGACGTCAGCTTTTGAATGCTCGCGCCTTATGAGGTATGAGGTCCTGACAGGCCGAGGAAAATAGGGCAAACTCTGCTGGAACGAAATGATGACGGGTGAGGAACCTCCACAAGGAAGTATGGAAATTTCGATCTTACTGTTAACCATTATCTGCATCTTACAATTTTTGATTCTTTGCTGGTTCTACCAGCAGGTCCAGAGACTCCAGCGCGAGCTGAAGATACAGCCGAATCGTCAACGAGGGATAATCAAAGGCCAGATCGAGGAGCAGCTCTACCCATTAAGTGACGACTGCGAATACCGGCCGTCACAGATGCGTTTTATGGGCAATCCCATAGATTTCATCGTCTTTCACGAGCCGGAAGGTATGAATGGCAAGGGGGACGATCAGGTGGAAATTGTCTTCCTTGAGATCAAGACTGGCGGCTCCCGATTGTCCAGAAAACAGCAGCGCATCAAGCAGGCCGTCTTGGACGGACGGGTCTTTTGGAGAACGATCTGCAGGTAGGTTTGACACTACCACCGCTGGAAAAGGAGCTATCGATATAATTTATGAAGGACTTGTCGGAAAAGACTGCCTCCAGGTGAAACTCCGCATGGGGAAAGGCCTGGATAGAAAGCAATTACAACAGGTAAAAGATGCTATCAGGTTTCTGAACGATAGATGGAAGTCGCAGAAAACGGCGCCCAGGCGGGCCCACGCGATGACTTTGGAGACGTTGATCACCTTGCGAATGTCTTGCTTGTTGGCTTTCACTTGGTCGTTGAGTCCCTTGACGTAGCCTAACATCAGGTCGGGTAGCTTGTAGCGCGCGGAAGAAGCCATAAAATCCGCCCTTCCTAAATCCCATTCACCCAGTCATTCTCCCGTTGACCAAAAAATCATTCTTGCCTGTATGGTTGCCGCGTATCCTCGCGCTGCGACGAATTCGTGTGTTCAAATCAATAACCATTGGTGTCCGGCGCATTCGTCGGCGCCTACGAACAGAGGAGAGCAACATGCAGCGAACATACAACTCCACTTTG
>DASUFM010000617.1:0-18143 GCA_036274535.1 Blastocatellia bacterium | reverse complement strand
ACAGAGACGTCATCAAACTGGGCGAGTCCACGATTATCCGCGTAACACTGGGCGCCGCGGCGCCAGCCGGACGGCGGGCCGAGGGACGGAAATCCGCCAGGAGCGAGGGCGCGCCGAGATTGCCTCTGGCTGCAGCCATAGTACTGAGCCTGGTGATTCTGGCCGGCGTAGCCGCGCTCTGCATTGATAAACTCAGAGAGCCGCCGGCGCCGGATCCCGCGCCGGCTACGCTCGGAGTAGTTTCGCCCATCGCCCAGGTGGCGCCGACGATCACGCCGGAGGTCACGCCGAGCGAAACTCACGTCAGCGCTCCGGCGGCTTCGCTGGCGCCATACCTGAAAATGAGCGAGGTCGAGCAGTACAATTTCCTGAGTCTGAAGGCGCGCAACATCACCAGGATGATGGGGAACCGCGAATACGTCTTTGACCGCGAAGCGCTGGGTTACATCAAGTATTATGTAGACGGTTATGCGAAACGCGTCGGCAATGAATCGCGAGCGCTCTGGGCGGAGGATGTGCGCTTTATGATGGGGCGGGCGACCGAATATGCGCCGGATATCATCGCCGCTTTCAGGCGCGAGAACGCTCCTATCGTACTCGGATTGTATATCCCCGTGATCGAATCCGAGTATCACAAATGCCTCAAGAGTCCGGCGAACGCGCTGGGTCTTTTCCAGTTTATAGCGCCGACGGCCGAACGTTACGGAGTCCCCGCCGAAAAGCGGTGTGACGAGAAACTGATGGCGCCGGCGGCGGCCAGATATATGAAGGACCGCATCAAGGAATTCGGCACAGGTCCTATGAGCGTGGCGTTGAGCATCGCCGGGTATAACAGGGACCCGGCTTCGGTGCGCCGCGATTTGCAGGACGTTGTTACCAGCAAAAGCAATGAACGCAGCTTCTGGACCCTGTTGGCGCGTAAAGAAGAGCTGGACCACTGGTTCCGAAATGAGAACGTCAAATATGTCCCGAAGTTTTTTGCGGCGGCCATCGTCGGAGAAAACCCGGCCTCTTTCGGTCTGCGGATCAGAAAACTTTCGACCTACGACCAACCCGGCTCTCCGCAATAAATACGACCTTTCGACAATGTCGCAAGAATTGATCCTGAAGGTTCACGATTCTGATCCGGCGCGGGAAGCGCGCGCGCCCCTCGGCCCATGCTCCATCGGACGCGGCGAGGAAAACGACGTAATGATCGATGCGCCCGGCGTTTCGCGGCGACATGCGGTCATAGGTCATTACCGCGACGGCGCGCAGATTTCCGATTGCAATTCGCAGAATGGCACTTTCGTCAACGGGCGTCGGATCGCCGGATCGTCGCCGCTCAATATCGGCGATGTCATTTCGCTCGGGGGAGCATGCGAAATTACCGTTGTGACGCGCGCCGGCGACGCGCAACCGGCGGCTACCGCGGGCGTGACGAAGGCGCCGCCTGTATCCGGCAAGCCTCCGAACAAAGCGCTCATGACGCCCATTGTGGCCGTAGCTTCAATAGTTGTAATAGTGGTTGTCGTCGTCGTGGTTATCTTCGATAGTAATGGTCGCGATACCGAACCGGGCTTCAAAACGCCGGCTCCAACGCTGGCCGCTTTCGCCTCGCCGAGTCCGCCGGCCCCTTCGATCCGTCCTGATGGAGCAGTGGAACTGGACCGTCTCGAAAGCGCCGCCAGACAACTGATGAGGCGGATCAGCAGAGATTCGCAGGTCTACGATTTTCCTGACGAGTCTCCGCTTCGCGATATCAATGGCGCGGTCGGGCAATCCTGCCAATCGGCGTCGCTCGCGGCGGCGCTTCAAACGATCAGCCGAAATCGTGACGAATTTATCAGGCTGGCGGGAAACCAGATCACTCCTGATCTGCTGGCTTACGCGGTCCTGGCTGAGACAAATGGCGGCGCGAATGGCGCAGGCGCCAATCCGCGCCGGCTTATGGATACGGCACGATCGATAGCCCCGAAACTGATATCGCTGCGCAACACTTTCGGCGATGAGACATCCGACAGTGTGTTGATCTTCGTCTCCGCTTACCCGGAAGGGGTTTTTCCCGGGGGGGGCCATCCCTTGCTCAGCCGAATTCCCGGCGATAACCCCATGCGGGAACGAAAAGTCTGGAGCCTGGCGCGCCGCGGAAAATTCAAACCAGGCCAGTATGAATTCGTCCTGCGCTTCATCGCATACGGCATCATCGCCGGCAATCCAAAACAGTGTGGAATCGAATCGCCAAAGTTGGATTTTTGAATACAAGATATATCAGAGCTCGACTTTGTCCATTGTGAGATCGGCGCTGAACGCCGATCTCACAATGGACAAAGTCTCGTTTGTGGTTCCGTTGAAAGGCGCATCAATAGTTGACATTTAGGTATGCGCTGATCAGAATGCGCATGCGGTAGTAAGGAAAACCAACCCATAATCGAACTTTGAATGTGACGGCGTCGCTCTCCGGCCAGTCAACTCGCCATTATCCAGTTCTTTATAGTTCGGTTGACCAGCGGAGCACGTATCCGTCCGGTTGTCTATTTCTGGTACAAGATATGAGTCGTTATCGCCGCGTCGTATGGAACGAGGGGATGTTGTTGACTCCTCACCATTTTCAACAAGCGGACAATTTTCACGAAGACCTTGTCAACACGCGGATCGCAGCGATCCTGCCATACGAATGGGGTTTGCTGGACTTTCAGATCAATCGTGACGCCGTCGCCAACGGCTCTGTTCAATTGATCAGCTGCCGTGGGGTAATGCCAGACGGTCTGGTCATCAATATACCTCAAACCAGTCCCGAACCGGCCACTCGCCCGGTTGAAGATAACTTCAGTCCGACCGCGGACCGCCTGGGCGTTTATCTGGCCGTTCCGGCGAGCCGCGTCGGAGCATCGAACTTTCAGTCGAACGGCGCTCCGCAGGCTCCGTCAGCCCGGTTTTTGCAGGAAGCCGGGACGGCGATCGATGAAACGACCGGAGAGAACGAGCAACAACTGTCTTTCGGACGCGCGAACTTTCGGCTGATCTTCGAGGGGGAAATGCGCGAAGGCTATAGCGTCATTAAGATCGCCGAGTTGCGGCGCACGACTACGGGGCAGTTGACTCTGGCGGATGAATATGTCCCTCCGGCCTTGCACATCGCGGCTTCGTCCTGGCTGACCAATCTGCTGCGCGAGTTGATAGAGTATCTGGTGGCCAAGAGCCGCACGCTCGGCGAGCGCCGCCATCAGAGCAGTTCCGGTCAGGCGGTCTTTTCGACGGATGACGGAGTGATCCTCTGGGTCTTGCCGACGGTCAACTCCGCGATTCCGGCGCTGACCCATTTGTTCAGGCAGCGAATCGTTCACCCTGAACGGCTTTATATGGAAATGGTCAAACTCGCCGGCGCCTTAACATCCCTGGTCTTCGAACGTCACGCCAAAGACCTGCCGCCGTACGAACACCAGGATCTCTACAATACTTTCCAGCGCCTCGATTTTGAAATCAGGGACCTGCTTGAGCGGGTGGATCCGAAGCGGTACGCGCCGATTCCTCTGACGCAGGAGCGTCCGGCGCTTTACGTCGGCAGAATCAATGACGACGCCCTGTTGCGCGACGCCGAATTCTTCCTGGCCGTTGGCGCGAATGTGCCGGAGAGCAGGCTGATCGAGCGCGTGCCGTTCGCCATCAAGATCGCCGACCGCGATGGCATTGACGTCGTCATCAACAACGCCCTGCAGGGAGTCAGCATCACACACGTCACGCCGCCGGGACAAATCCCGACGCGACAGGGACTGCATTACTTCCGGCTGGACCGCAACGATCAGGATATCGCGCTGAAACGGTTCTGGGATAGGGTCGTCGCGCTGAAAACCATTTCGGTCTGGGTGGCTGATGAGTTTCCGGACGCGAAACTGGAGATGTACGCGATCAAACCGCGCTAAACCATGGAATTCAAGAAAAAGAATTCTAAATCGAACCAGGTAACATTGGGACAATGTCGCTAGCCACAGAGTCACAGAGACACAGAGAGAAACCCGTAAAGATCAATTGAGACGCCTTTTTTCTATTCGTCCCCTCTGTGTCTCTGTGTCTCTGTGGCAAAGCCTGTGTACCAATGTTGCTTGCTTCGATTTAGCCACGAATGAACACGAATATTCACGAACAGGAGCAATGGCAGGCAATCGACCTGTCGGGGATCGAAAAGAAGATTCGCGTTCATTCGTGGCGGAAATATTTTCCTGATGAAAGCAATGAATGATGGAGCAGACGCGTAATCGGCTCAAATCCGAAAATGAATTGATTGATCTGGCGACGCCGCTGTTTCAATTGGTGATGAGCCTGAAGTCGGGAGGCGTCACGCCGCCGGGCGAGGAGCTGCGGCGGATGATTGACGCGATGCTGCGGCGGATCGAGCAGGCCGGCGCGGGTCGCGGTTACAGGGAAGATCAGTTGCAGAACGTCAAATTCGCGATGGCGGCTTTCGTCGATGAAGCGGTTCTGGCCGGCGATCTGAAAGAGGAATGGGAAAAATACCCGCTTCAACTCGAATACTTTCGCGAGGCTCTGGCGGGAATAAAGTTCTTCGATCGGCTCGACGACCTGCTCAAGCGAGTCGAGACGGAAGCCGACGTGGTCGAAATTTACTACCTCTGTTTACTGATGGGATTCAAAGGCAAGTACGATGTTTTTCTGGAAGACCAACTGCCCGGCGAGATCGACAAAGTGACGGAGCGTTTGCGCCAGGCTGGACGTTTGCGCGGCGGCGCGCTCTCGCCGCATTGGAAAGTGACTGATCAGCCGGAACCGCCGCCGCCCGAGCCGGAGGCGCCGCGCTGGGTGATATGGACAGCGGTGGGATCCGTCGGGATGGTCGCGCTCGTATACACGGTTCTGAATTGGATATTGATCACTGACGTAAACGACTTCATGCGAAGCTTGTTGAAGTGACAAAAATTTGGAAGCGAAGATCTGAAGATTATGCCTGCGGTCAGCCAAGAGCTCAAAAAATTGATTTTCCTGTCGGCGCTCGTCGCGCTCACGGGCATAACCATTTTTCTGATCCTGGTCGCCAGTGAGGAGACAGGCCCGGCGCAAATCATCCTCATCGCTTTGATTTTGTTGCTCTGGCCGATCGGCGTTTTGGTCAATTACTACCGCCGGCGGCGCCAGGGCGGGGAACAGACGGACGCGGAAGTGGACGCCGCCGCCGCGCCGAAGAAACCGCGCGCGACTCGCGCTTCGCGCAGTTATGAAGAACTGGAGCGTGGCGCTTACGAGGCTACGCAATGGTTGGATGAGAACCTGGACGGGACGGGACAGAGTGTGGCGCCTGTCTATAGACTGCCCTGGTTTATGATCGCCGGCCAGCCGAAGACCGGCAAGACTTCCTTGCTTCTGTCCGCCGGCATGACGTTTAACGCGCTGCCAAGTCAGCGCCGCGCGGATCAGAATCTGCTTCGCCCGACCGGGAGTTGCGATTGGCGCGTGACCGATCAGGCTGTATGGATAGACACGGCGGGTCGTTATCAAACCGAGGAAGTAAGACCTGAATGGGCGAGGGCTGATGGCGCTCAAAGCGCTCTGGAGGCTGAAATGGCCGGCGGCTTTCAGGAAGATAATCAGGATGAATGGCTTGGACTGATCGGCACACTCAAAAAGTATCGTAAGAAGCGCCCGCTTGACGGCCTTGTCCTGACTGCCAGCGCCTGGCGCCTGATCGGATTGAATGAGTCCGAAATCGAGCAGGAGGCTCAACTTCTGCGCGATCGCCTTGATCAATTAATAGCCGGAACCGGCGCGCGATTTCCAGTCTACCTGGTCTTCACGCAGGCGGACCGGATACCTGGATTCATGCCGTTCTTCAAGCATTACAATCAAACGCAGCGGGCCCAGGTATGGGGCGCGACAATTCCGCTGGCTCAGGCCGAAGCCGGACCGGCGTTGTTCGACACAGAATTCGATTATCTGCTCGCCTCGCTTATGCGCCGCCGCATGCTTCGCCTGAGCGCCGCGGACAAGCCGGCCGAACAATTGCAGGTTTTCGATTTCCCGCTGCATTTCAACCAGACCCGCCGCAAACTCGGGCTATTTACGATGGCGCTCTTCAGGCAGAGCCTCGTCAGCGGGAAGCCCCTTTTTCGCGGCTTTTACTTCGCTAGTTGTCCCGCGCCAAGGAATAATCAGGCCGCCGCCGCTGATCAGGACGAGTCAAGAATCATCAACCCCGGATATTTCGCCGAAGATTTTTTCAGAGAAGTTCTGCTGCGCGATAAAGATCTGGCCGCGTCTTTCCAGGAAACCAAGGCCCAGCCGAACCGCCATCGCAAGTTGATGCTGGCGGCCGCGGCGCTTGCCGGCCTGTGCCTGTTCCTGACCGCAGGCATGATCGTTTCGTTTTTCAACAACAGGAGTTTGATCGAAATCGCCAAAACGCGGGGCGACGAACTCCTGGGCCAGTTCAAGCCCGCTGAGGCTGGCGCAGGCTATCGATCCAATCCATCCAATCCATCTGGTGTTCTGACTCCGCCCCGGGCCGGCGATTCCGCCGGAAGCGGCCCCGCCGTCACGCAAAGCGATCTCAACTCGCTCAATTCATTGCTCGATGTAATAAATAAGATTGACGGCCAGATCGAAAGCCGTATCGGATCGCTGCCATACCGATTCGGTCTGTATTCGGGGGAAGACCTGCGCCCGCGTTTGCGCGAAATCTATTTCGAATTTGTCTCGCAGCGCTTCCTGACGCCCGCGCTGAGCGGCCTGTCGCAGCGCCTGGATCAAACTTCGCCGGCGCAAAACAACAGCGGCGCGCAGGGGATCGACCAGGAGCAGCTTTATTACGACATGCTCAAAGCCTACAAGATGGGCGAGCGGCAAGCCTATGTCGAGCCGGTCTTCTGGCGTGAACAACTGGCGGAGTATTGGAGGGAGCCGGCGACGCTGGGGGAAAAACGCCATCTGGTTTATTTCACCGACCAGGCCGGGTTGAGCGACGAAGATGACGGCGGCGTGCCCAGGCCGCAGACCGATGACGAGCGCGTCAAATCCGCGCGCCGCAAACTGCAAAACTACGCCGTGGAGAAACTGGTCTACAGTCAGATCATTCGTGGGATAGAAAAGCAGGGGCAACCCTATTACCTGCGCGATATCACGAAGGGGCAGTTCGGCAGCGAGTTAATCGATAACGCCGGATCGCAATCGACGCCTTACGCTTTCACCAAGCAGGCTTACTACAAGTATGCGCAGGGGACCGCGTGGCTGAAGGTTTATGAGGAACTGAAGGAAAAGAACGAAAATGATTACGTTCTGGACCGCAAATCGGAATACGAACGCGTCGAGCCGGAAAGCCTGAGGCAGCGCTACCAGGCCGATTACGTCACGGCCTGGCAGAAATTTCTGGACGATCTGCGCGTCAAAAACTTCGACCGGAAGAAAGACGCCGTCGAAGCCCTGGAAGCTCTCTCGCAGGAGAACTCCGCCTTCGCAGCCATCCTGAAGGCCGTCGAAGATCAGACGACGCTCTCTAAACCCCCGGTCAGCGCTGGTTTCACTGGATGGCTGAAATCGTGGACGATGAAGAGGGTCAAGGCCGACACGAGGGTCGAAGTCGATTTTTCGCCTCTCAGAACCTTCAACATCAGCGGCTATCTGGGCAAGCTTAAGGAAGTGCAGAACAAACTGCGCGCAGCGTACGGCGACGAGTGGCGCCAGGCGCCGAACCTGAAAGACGATGCGAATTTTCAAGCCGCCATGGCTCAGGCGCGGGATTCACTGCTGCCGCTGAAATCATCTAACGCCACCAGGCCGATCGCCGATCTGCTTGAACGCCCGTTGAAGAACATCGATGTCGGATTGGGCAAAGGTCTCTCGGCGGATCTGAATCAGGCCTGGAGCAAGGTTCTGTCCACGGCGCGCCAGCTCGAGGCCAGGTATCCGTTCACGGACTCTTCCATACATGTGCAATCGGCGGAACTGAGGCAGTATCTCAACCCGGTTAATGGGGAGTTGTCGCAATTTTACGAGCGCGTCAGAAAAGATCTTGACGGCGGCCCGGGCCGGTTGACGCCGAGGAATCGTGATCAGTTCAACCCGCAGTTCATCGATTACCTGAACGGGATGCTGTCGCTGCGCGACACGTTATTTCCGGCTAACAGCGAACAGCCGAGACTGGACTTTACCGTCTCGCTGAAACCGCCTCCGGGCGTAACCGCGGAGATCATTCTGGGTGACACGCGCGTGAGATCGGACGGCGGCGCGCTGCAGACGCAAAACGCCTTCTGGCCTCCGTCGGTAACGCTGGGTGTAACCATTAACCGCATTCAGGACGGTCTGCCGCAACAGCTCCAGCAGTATCCGGATACGTGGGGGCTGTTCAGAATGCTCGCGAACGCTAGGTTGTCCGACGGGCGATATAGTCTGGAATGGAGCGGAGTACGCGCGATTATACAACCGGGTAATAAAGACCCGTTTCGTATCAGGTTCACGCAACTGCGCGCGCCACAAAGCTATCAAAGCTACCAATAACAACAGGGGGCGAAGATATATATGCAAACGGCAAAGGAATTATTTGACGCCGGTCAGCTTCAAGCCGCCGTTGAAGAAGTAACGCGAGAGGTCAAGGCCAATTCGACGGACACGGCGAGGCGAACTTTCCTTTTTGGATTGCTGTGTTTTGCGGGTGAATGGGACCGCGCTGAAAAGCAGCTCGACGTCATCGGCGATCAGGACCTTCAATCGCATATCGGCGCGCGCATCTATCGCCAGAACATCGCCGCTGAACGAAAGCGCGAGCGCGCGCTGGCAGGCGCCGGATTTCCAAACTTCATGGTCGAACCGCCTGGTTATGTGGCTTTGCAATTGAATGCCCTGTCTCAAATCGGAGCCGGCGACTTTGCCGAAGCGCGAGCCTCGCTGGACCGTGCGGCCGTTGAGTCTCCAGTATTGAGCGGAACATTGAACGGCGAGACGTTCCGGAATTTCAGGGACGCCGACGATTCGATCAACTGCGTGCTGGAAGTCTTCCTGCAAGGGGAATACGTCTGGCTGCCGTTTGAGCATATTCGCAGTATTGAAATACCCGCCCCCGCCCATCTTCGAGATTTGATCTGGACACAGGCGCGCATAGAGACCACAGGCGGCGTCAATATGGAATCGGGCGGAAACAGCGAGGCGTTTAGCGGTGAGGTGTTCATTCCTGTTCTTTACGCCAATTCGCATCGGCATGAAAATGACCAGGCGCGGCTGGGAAGAATGACCGACTGGCGCCAGCTGGCCGACGGAGTTTATGCCGGCGCAGGTCAGCGCCTTTTTGCGATGGGCGACGATGATACGGCGATACTCGAAATCAGGACTGTTAACTTTGAATAGTTCGCTCACGATATATTACTTTTATTTCTTCGCCAGCATATAATAAGTTGGCGGTCGCCATGGCAAATAGGAGAATAACCTGATGTCACCTGTAGCTCCAGTCATAGACATCGACAGCTTGATTATCCCCATCTCCGGAGATAATCCAGCCGGCGCCGAGCTGCGTTATGAGCCGCTTGACGTCAAGCGTGGAATTTCCTGGCATGACGAAATCAGAGAAGCCGCCCGCGAGAACCTTTTCGAACAAACGCCGAAATACGCCGACTGGCCCAAAGTCATAGACCTGACGACGAAGGCGTTGACAAAGCTGACCAAGGACTGGCAAATCGCCGCCTGGCTGGTCGAGGCCCTGGTTAAACACGAAACGGTTGATCGCCTGGCCGGTTTGCGCGACGGGACGAAACTGATGCGCGGGTTGATGGAGCGGTACTGGGACAACCTGTATCCTGTTATAGACCCGGAAGACAGCGACGGCCCTCTTGTCGGACGGGCCAATATCGTTTCCGCGCTCTGTGAGTCGCTTACCGTCGCCGTTAAAAAAATACCTCTGACCAAAAATCAATTGGGCCTCAATTACAATTTCTGGCAATGGCAGGAATCCAGAAAGTTCGACATTCCCGACAATCCTAACGAGCATGATGATGAAATAGCTGAACTGATCAGAGAGGCCAGCGGAGAAGGCAAGATTACGACCAGGGACTGGCGCGGCGCGGAGAACGCCACGCCCTACGAGCATTTCCTTGACCGACTTAATCTGATTAAAGAGTGCCAGCTGGAATTGAAGCTTTTCGACGAGGCGATGGACGATAAGTTTCAACACAAGATCGGCGAGAGAGTTCGACGCGAATCTCCAGGCGTCAAAAAGCTGAGCCAGGCGCTCGACGAAGTTCATGACCTGATCGCCGGGATAGAGGCGATGAAGCGTCCACCCGATGTGAACATTGACAATGGCGCCGGCGCCGAAACGGCGCATGGCCTCGCCATATCAAATGGCTCGGTTCGTTCACGGCAGGAAGCTCTCAAACGTTTGGAAGAAGTCGCCAACTATTTCCGATATGCGGAACCGCATAGTCCCGTGGCCTTACTGGTTCAACGCGCGGTCAAGTGGGGAAATATGGATCTCGACAGCTGGCTGGACGACGTCATCAAAGATCAGTCGGTGCTGGCGCAATTGCGAGAGACCCTGGGGATTCGTCCGCCGGGTGGATACGATTAAGCGTCATAGCAAAAATTCCGAGGCGCAATCGCGACTCATATTTCATATTCCATATGCAATATTCCATTTGTCATAGCCAGAACCGAGCGACGATCCGCTATGTAATATGGAATATCGAATATGGAATATGGCATATGAAAATGTCTCGTAATTTCTGCCCGACTTAATAACGATCATCCAGGAATATTCGCTTCGAAGAAGAAAGGGGTAGCTGTTTATGAAAAAAGAAAGCATACAACAGAAAATCGGTCGCATACGCCCTCCTCGTGTTCACATCACCTACGATGTGGAGATCGGCGGGGCGATGGTGATGAAAGAACTGCCTTTCGTCGTTGGCGTAATGGGCGATTTCTCGGGCCAGCCCGCCGAGGCGTTGCCTCCGGTCAGGGACCGCAAATTCGTGCAGGTAGACCGTGACAACTTCGATCAGGCGCTGGCCGGAATGAAACCTCGCCTGGTTTTGCGCGTTCCGAACAAGTTGAGCCAGACAGGCGGTTCGATGAGCGTGGAGTTGAAATTCGAAGCCCTGGACGATTTCCATCCGGACCAGCTCGTCCAGCAGGTCGAACCGCTCCGCAAACTGGTTGAGCTGCGGCAAAACCTGAATGACCTGCTGGCCAAAATGGACGGCAACGAAAAACTGGGCAATATACTTGAAGACATCATGAATAATTCTGAAGCGCAAAAGCAACTCGGCGCGGCCCTGGGCATCGAAGAACCGGCCGGCGGCGAGGAGAAAAAGGAGGAATAAATGGCTGACAAGCTTGAACAACAAACAGCTGCGGTTGTCACCCATGAATCAGGCGCCCTGCTCGAAGAAATCCTGAACAAGGGGTTTAAAGCGCGCGACGACGCTCAGGTGGAGCGAAGCAAGAGCCTGATCTCCGACTTCGTCGAACAGGTCATGAATGGCCAGCTGGTGATGTCGAAAAACCTGGAAGCCTCGATCAACGCCCGCATCGCGGAAATCGATCGCCTGCTCTCGGCGCAGGTTAACGAGATCATGCACCACGAAAAATACCAGAAGCTCGAAGCTTCCTGGCGCGGATTGCATCATCTGGTCTTTGAAACTGAAACCAGCACGATGCTCAAGATTCGCGTCATGAACGTCAGCAAGGAATCTCTGGGCAAAGAACTCGAGAAGGCCATAGAGTTCGACCAGTCGACGGTTTTCAAGGGCATTTACGAGCAGGAATACGGCATGTTCGGCGGAGAGCCCTTCGGTTTACTGATAGGCGATTACGAGATCACCAATCACCCCAAAGATATCAATTTCCTTAAAAAGATATCTGAGGTCGCGGCCGCCGCTCATGCTCCCTTCATCACCTCCGCGGCGCCCAGACTTTTCGGATGGGACAACTTCACCGAACTGAGCGAGGTCAGGGATCTGGCGAAGATCTTCGATCAGGTGGAATACGGGCCGTGGCGCTCGTTTCGGGAATCGGAAGATTCGCGTTACGTCGGCCTGACCTTGCCGCACACGCTGATGCGGCTGCCTTACAGCGCTGACGGAGAACCTACCGAAACATTCAATTTTACGGAAGACGTTGACGGCAAGGATCACAGTAAGTATCTCTGGGGCAACGCCGCATACTCTTTCGGCACCCGCGTCACCGAAGCCTTCGCGCTTTACAACTGGTGCGTCGCGATTCGCGGCGTCGAAGGCGGCGGCCTTGTGACCGGATTGCCGTACCACACTTTTTCCACCGATGAAGGCGAAGTGGCGCTTAAATGCCCCACCGAAATCGCCATTACCGACAGGCGCGAGAAGGAATTCTCCGATCTCGGTTTCATCCCGCTGGTGCATTGCAAAAACCAGGATTACGCAGCCTTCTTCGGCGCTCAGTCATGTAACAGACCGAAGAAATACAATACGGACGAGGCGAACGCCAACGCGCGATTGTCTTCACAATTGCAATATATGTTCGCCGTCTCGCGAATCGCGCATTATCTGAAATCCATTTGCCGGGATAAGATCGGATCATTCATGTCACGCAGCGACTGCGAGATGTTTCTCAATAAGTGGATTATGAATTACGTAACGCCTGACGATAACGCCGTTCAGAGCGTCAAGGCGAAATTTCCGTTGCGCGACGCCAGGGTGGAAGTGATGGAGGTTCCCGGCAAACCCGGCGTATACAAAGCCGTCGCTTACCTCAGGCCGCATTTCCAGCTTGACGAATTGTCAGTCTCGCTGCGTTTGGTCGCCGAACTGCCTCAACCAAGTCGGTAAACTTCATTCTCAACTCACGATGTCCGCGCCGTCCTGGCGCGACGCGGGAGTTACTTTGATCTTTGATCGTTTCAGGACGGGAAAAGGTTTCAAACCTTGGCGCGAGTCTCAGGGTAGAGACGCAAGGTATTTGTGTCTCTACGTGTCACGATAATCTGACTTACAAACAATGTTCCGACACTGGCCGGTAAACATCGATGCTATTGTCGTACCTGCTGCGAGTAAATGGCGCCTGTGTGAAAACAACCAACTGGCTATTAAACGTGGAAAGTTTCGCTATTACCTTAAATAACAATAGCGCATGACGAACCATGGTTTAAATTCAAAAGGAGTAAATAATGCAAGAACTGAATGGCGATTTCTATCTAAATGTTGATGGAATCAAAAGCGAATGTCAGGATGAGGAATTCAAGGAACACTTTCAACTCGCGACGTGGCATTTCAGCTGCAGCAATCCCGGATCCCCCCTGATCGGCAGTGGAGCCGGCATCGGTAAATCCGTCCCTCAGGATCTTTACTGCACCGGACCAATAAGTTCGGGAAGCACGAAATTGTGGCAGGCCTGCGCCGAGGGAACTCCAATCAAAACAGTCAAACTGATCTGCCGCAAAAACGGCACCAAGGGGAAATTGAAATACCTGGAAATCGTCCTCACGAGTTGCATAGTCTCGTCTTACCAGATCAACGCCTCCAATGGCCAGGAACTGCCGTCGGAAAGTTTTTCGTTCGCCTACGCCAAGTGTGAGTACAATTACACAGTGCAGAAGCCGGACGGCAATCCCGGAGGCAAGATGCCTGGTGTTTATGATTTCTCGAAGAACGTGGCTAAATAAGTCGCGTTGCGACGCGCGGAAACGATGATAGTGGGCAGTGGGCAGTCTTATAACTGCCCACTGCCCACTATCCACTGCCCACTATTTTTGAGGAGATTGGCGATGATTTGCCTGGGTAGTTCACAAGGTTCGCCGGATTCCAATGAATCGCTGGCTGCGCAGCTTAAGATCGTGGACCTCTTCCGCGCTGATTTCACCCGTCGTTATCCGGGCGGCATAGTTCTCAGCGAATTGGACTATATGGGACGCACGACCTCCGCGCCAAACTACCCCGGACCTGTACAGATTCCTGGTAACGCCAGGCTAACCGCCGTGCTGGCGGCCCTCACCTCGGACTTCCGTAACTGGGTGAAAAGTCGGGATTACCGTAAATGCGATGCTCTTGGGATTTCGGCTGACGGCGTGTCCGCTGAGCTACTTGAGGTAACGACTATTAACAGAGTTGCGGGAGCCGTGGCCCAGCTTAATGTCAAGCTGGATATTTTGAAGCGGACCGTAAACAGGATTCATACCCTCTCAACGGATTGGCGCATATCCCCTTGGCGGCCTGGTCCGGGTCAGTGGTTTTACCCTCTTCCCTCATCCATTCCAACGAAATTGCGTTACATATGCTACCAGATGATGGGGCGGCCGCCTGCTCCGGAAGGCGTGATTCTGTATGAAATACATGAAGTGGCGCGGCCTGTCGTCCCTGTGCCTCTCAAAATTCCCGACGACGCCGCCGACCGCATACGGCGCGCGGCGCGCTCCAATCCACCAACCGTAAACGGGGCTGAAGCATGGGCGCGGCGGTTCCTGGATGAAAACCCGAATGTCGCGCAGGCGCTTGCCGTTCTGGGAGTCGCCGCTGCGATTATTATGTTGCTTGGAGCGCTTATCCTCATTTTTGACCCGGCTCCCGGCGATGAGCTTGCCGTCTTCTATGCGGCGATGTGGCTGCTCAGGCTGTCGCTCAGGCTCGCGCCCAGAGCCGCGCCTCTCATGTAACAAGGATGATGAATAGATTTTACAACGACACCCGAATAATCCCATCCGTGCTCGACCGGTTGATTGACCGCGAGCCGAAATCATCCGGTGAGGCCCCGGCTTCACGATTTCAAAACCTGCGGGATTTAAAGGAAGCCGTGAAACGCGATCTGGAATGGCTGCTCAACGCGCGGCAGATCGTTGGAGGCCTTCCTCCGGAATTGAAAGAACTCAATCGGTCTCTCGCCGCTTATGGCCTGCCGGACTTCGCTTCCGTCAGTGTAAAAAGTCCGTCTGATCAGAAGCGGATGCAGCGTGTTTTGGAATGGACGATCAGCGCCTTCGAACCACGGCTCGAGAATGTCACGGTCGTTTTGTCTCCGGTAAGCGACCTTGACCATAAGCTTCGTTTCCGAATAGACGCTCGTATCAAAGTGGAACCTTCCCCCGAACCGGTGACTTTCGACACCGTACTTCAAGCCTCGACAAATCAGTATGTGGTGAAAGCTGAGTGATGGCGTTCAATATGCGTGATGAACTGCTTGGTTATTACGAACGTGAACTGATCTTTCTGCGCCAGATGGGCGCGGAGTTCGCCGAAAAGTATCCGAAGATCGCCGGGCGTCTGACATTGGAGCCGGACAAGTGCGAAGACCCGCATGTTGAACGCATGATCGAGGCTTTCGCGTTTCTGGCGGGACGCATCCATCTGAAACTTGACGATGAACTGCCTGAAATTACCGAGGCGTTTCTGAACGTGCTCTATCCGCATTACCTGGCGCCCATACCATCGATGTCGATCGCCAGATTCTCACTGGATCCGGCGCAGGGAAAGCTGACCGCGGCATACACGATCGAGCGGGGAACGATTCTTTATTCGCGTCCGATTCAGGGATCGCCCTGTCGGTTTCGCACGGCTTACCCGGTCACTTTATGGCCGGTTGAAGTCGTTTCCGGCGCGTATGAGTCGTCCGATCCCATGAGCAGCCAGGGCAGATGGGAAACGGCGGAGATCAGGATAGGTATGCGATGCGTCAATGACACCAGGCTTTCGCAACTGAAGGCGGGGCAGGATCAAAACGCTCCTCCGCTGGACAGCCTGCGATTTTATCTCAGCGGCGAGTCTCAGCTCGTTTATCCAGTGTATGAGGCGATCCTGAATAACGCCGTGAGCGTGGAGTTGCGGCCCAGGGCCCGTGGAAGGGGGACGCGGAAATTGCCTTCGCCGATCATGCTGCCGGCTTCCAGTTTGAAGCCTGTCGGATTTGGAGATGACGAAGGGATGCTCGGTTATACGGCCCGCTCATTTCCGGGCTACCGGCTGTTGAGCGAGTATTTCGCGTTCCCGGAGAAATTCCTGTTCTTCGATGTGACGGGACTCGGCGAAGCGGCGCGAGCCGGATTCGGCGAGTTATTTGATATCGTGATTCACGTGCGGAATGTCACTCCGCCGAGAGCTCCGGTGAAAACCGATACTTTTCAACTGGGCTGCTCGCCGATCGTCAACCTGTTTCGGAAGGTCGCCGAGCCGATTGATTTCACGCATCAGCAGCGCGAATATCGCGTCATTCCCGACGTGCATCAGCAACGGGGAGTCGAAATTTATTCGATAGATTCAGTCTATTCGGTCGCGCCGAACACTGAAGTCGTGAAGGATTTTCAGCCGTTTTATTCTTTCGGTCATTCCTACGACCGCGAGGATGCGAGCAGTTTCTGGTATGCCACGCGCCGTCCGTCTGAGCGCAGAGGCGATCAGGGGACCGATGTATATATTTCTTTTGTCGATTTGAATTTCAATCTGCGCCTCCCCGGCGTGGAAACAGTGACGGTCGGCGCCACCTGCACCAACCGTGATCTGCCGAGCCAACTGCCCTTCGGCTTCAAAGACGGCGATTTTGAAGTGGAGAACGCCGGGCCGTTATCCAGAGTCAGATGTTTGCGGAAACCGACCGATACTTTCCGCCCTCCGATGCGGCGCGGTTCGCATTGGAGATTGATTTCGCACCTGACCCTGAATCGCCTTTCACTGGTCAGGGACCAGAAGGACGGCGCGCCCGAAGCGTTGCGCGAGATTTTACTGCTTTATGATTTCATGGATTCGGCCGCGACTCGCAAGCACATACTGGGCATAGATCGCGTCGCGAGCCGCCGCGTCGTGCGGCAAACAGGCTCGCGCATCGGAACCGGCTTTGTGCGCGGCGTCGAAACGACCATCGAGTTTGACGAAGACCAATATGTCGGCGGCGGCGTATTTCTATTTGCCTCCGTGCTTGAGAGATTTCTGGGGCTTTACACCTCGGTCAATTCTTTCAACCAGCTGGTGGCGCGGACAAAACAACGCGAAGGAGAATTGAAGCGATGGACTCCGAGAGCAGGGGAGCAAGTCCTGCTGTAGAAACTCTGCTCCACGACGAACCGTACCGCTTCGAATTCTTTCAGGCGGTTCGGCTGCTGGAGAGGCTCATGCCGGAGAGGCTGCCCGTTGGTCGTGTGACTGACGAGGGACAGGTCATAAATCCGGAGCGCGAAATAGCCCGTTTTGGCGCCGCCGTGTCGCTGGCGTTTCCACCGAGCCAGATTCAGAGCCTGGAGCGGGCGCAGGAAGGGGAAGCCGATCGCCAGCCGCGAATGGAAGTGGCCTTTATGGGATTGACCGGCCCTCTCGGCGTGTTGCCGAATCATTACACCGAGTTGCTGATTGACCGGCTGCGCGCGGGTGATCGCGCGATGTCCGACTTCCTGAACCTGTTTAACCACCGGCTGATCTCGTTCTTTTACCGCGCGTGGGAGAAATATCGTTTCCCGGTGGCTTACGAACGCAGACCGAACGGCGATCAATTTACTTCGTTTTTATTTTCGATCATCGGTTTATCTACTCGTGGTCTGCAGAGCCGAATGAGCCTGCGCGATGAAGGCCTGCTTTATTACGGCGGATTGATCGCGCAGCGCCCGCATTCGGCCGTCGCGTTCGAAGCGGTTGTCGGCGATTATTTCGGAGTAAAGGCTTCGATGATTCAGTTCGCGGGACAATGGCTTCCGCTTGACGCTGACAGCGTCAGCAGGCTGGGCGCTGCCAACAATGTCCTGGGCGTCAGCGCCGTCGCCGGCGCGAGAGTCTGGGACGCTCAATCGAAGTTTCGCATGAAGATCGGGCCGGTCGGGTACAAACAGTTCGCAGCTTTTCTGCCAACCGGTTCGGCGTTCAAACCGATGATGGAGATCATAAAATTATTGGCCGGGCCGGAATTCGATTTCGATGTGCAGCTTGTGTTGAAAGCGGAAGAAGTGCCGGGCACGGTGCTCACAACGCGCGCCAGGAGAAGGCCCATGCTGAGGTGGAATACATGGCTGAGATCCAGGCCGTTTGAGCGGGACGATGAGCAGGTTGTGCTTGCCCCGGCTTCCTTTTGAAATTGCTCGCAGGCTGATTGAAATGGCGGCAGCCTTTGGAGTGCGGGCGTTCGGGACCGCTGTGGTAGTCATCTCCAGATTCCATGGACTCCGAGCCAGGAGAAGCGGTGGCTTCTCTCCGATCATCGCAGCGGAATCGAAGTTGACTACCAAAGCGGTC
>DASUFM010000616.1:0-3184 GCA_036274535.1 Blastocatellia bacterium | reverse complement strand
GTCTGTCCGATTTCGATTCCTGTCTACGATCGTATGCAGCGGCACACGCGCGACGTGATGGAGAACGGCGCGGTCAATTACCGCGAATGGCTCGCCGCCATCAAACACGCGCGCGAACTGTCTGCTCGATTGATCAACGCCAGGCCCGATGAAATCGCCTTCGCGTCCGGCACGTCGGCGGGTTTGGCGATGATTGCCAACGGCGTTGACTGGCGCGCGGGCGACAACATCGTCAGCGCCGATTGCGAATTCCCGGCCAACGTCGTTCCGTGGATGCGGATCAAGCGCGAATTCGGCGTCGAAGTGAAAATGGCGCGCGAGCGCGATTGCCGGCTGGAGGCCGGGGAAATTCTTTCGCTGATCGACGACCGCACCCGAGTTGTCACCCTGAGCTTCGTAGAATTCGCCAGCGGGTTTCGCAATGACCTGGCCGCGATAGGCCGCCACTGCCGCGAGCGCGATGTTCTGTTCGTCGTCGACGCGATTCAGGGTCTGGGCGCTCTCAGAATCGACGTCGAGGCCTGCGCGATAGACGCGCTCTCGGCTGACGCCCATAAATTCCTGCTCGGACCCGAGGGGGCTGCGCTGTTTTACGTCTCCCGCCGCGCCATGGAACGCGTGAAACCGACTCTGGTCGGCTGGCTTTCCGTGAACGATCCTGATGATTATTCCAATTACGATCAGCCATACGCGCCCGGCGCGAGACGATTCGAATCGGGAGCCTTAAACACCGCGGGCGTCGCCGGGCTGGGAGCGGCGATCGAATTGTTCCTGCAAGTCGGCGTCGAAAAGATCGAAAGCTATCTGCTGGGCCTCGGTGATTATCTTTGCGAACGTATTCAGGACGAATTAACGGATCGCGGCTATCGGGTGGCCAGCTCGCGCAGGGATGGAGAGAAATCGGCGATCATTTGCGTCGAACACGAAAAATATTCAGCCCAGGAACTCTATCATCTTTTGAACGACCGTCGTATCATTACTACGCCCCGATTAGGTAGATTGCGAATCTCGCCCCATTTTTACAACACACGGGAAGAGATTGACCGATTGATCGAGGCTTTACCGGCCTGAGCCATTCTCAGCGGGCGCGCTTGCAGTTCGCCCAAACCGACAACCCGCAGCACACCAGGGAGATCACTCACATGGACAAAGAGACCGTCATACTCATCGTAGCTCAAAACGGGCTTAAGACCGCTTCCGCTCTATTCACTTCCAAAACAGCAAAATTGGAAAAACAGGCGGAGAAGGCCAAGGACGCGGCCGCCAAGACTAAACTGACCAAAGAAGCCGCCAGGGCTAAAAAACTGGCTTCGATTTTGGTCGCGGCGGACGAGGGCCTTACAGTCTACCTGCGCGAAAGCGCTTCTGAAGAGTAAAGAATTGTCCATTGCCAATTGTCCATTGTCCATTGTCCAGCAGAGAGGTTCTGATCAAATACCCCTGCGATTCAATTGGTAATGCGCAATTGGCAATGGTCAATAGCACGCTCTATTTCAATTGGGGCGAGATGTATCTCACCGCCGAAAGTTCAGCAAGCGCCGCGAGCTTTTCGATCGGCAATCGCCCGATGATCAATTTCGACGACTGCGGGTTGAGAATCGCTTCGAAACCGAGCTTCTTCAACTGTTCGATAATCTCAGCCGATTTGTCAGTGAGCCAGACCTGAATCTCGGCCTTGCCGTCACGCGTGAATTTCAATTCTTCAGCGCTCGGCTTTGTGTCTTTGTTCTTCAACCGCTCGATCACCGCGATGACCGCCGGATGAAGCCTGGCGCGAAGTCGCCGGTCGAATTGTTCCTGTGGCAGCGGCGTCATCGGAACGGATTCGTCAGGCGTTGAGCTTCGGCCCAGGTCGAAGTTGAATGTAATAACGCCTTGAACCTTTTCAATTCGCGTGCGCGCCCAGAGCGTCGCCAGCACGTTGTGTTCGGATTGCGATTCCGGCAATTCGACAGGAATCTCTTTCACCTTCTCCCTCGATGGATGCGCCATCCATAGCCGATAGGCTTGGATGGCGCAGGATTTCGAGACCGGATGTGAGTTGAAGGGCTTGTCCCTTCGACGAGCATACGGTGATTGCTTGCGTAGAGATAAATCAAGGGACAATATGTATCCCTTATGTTATAATTCGCATCGTGAAATTGACCTTGCAAACACAGCTCCTGCCGGACAGGGATCAGGCCCGAAAGCTCTCCGCCACGATGGCGGCCTTCAACGCCGCCGCCGACTGGCTGGCGGGCGAAGCCTTTCAGCTTCAGACAGCTAACAAGGTCAAACTTCAGCAACTCTATTATCCGAATTTGCGCGACAAATTCGGATTGTCGTCTCAGATGGCTGTCCGTTGTATCGCCCAGGTCTGCGAAGCCTTCAGCCGTGATCGAAGCAAGAGACCGCATTTCAGGAAATACGCGAGCATTCCTTACGACGAGCGATTGATGAGTTTCAAGGGCGTTGATCGGGTTTCGCTCCTGACGCTCGAAGGCCGGGTCATCGTTCCGTTCATCATGGGTAAATACCAGGCTGAACGATTCAACCGGAAGCGCGGTCAATGCGATCTGGTTCGCCGCAGGGACGGCAAATGGTTTTTGCTCGTGACCGTGGACTTGCCCGACAAAACGCCCACGCCGACTACCGATTTCATCGGCGTGGATTTGGGCGTTGAAAATATCGCCACCGACTCGGATGGAGCCAGATTCAGTGGGGCCGGCATTGAGGGAGTGCGCCAGAAACGCCACAAGCAGCGCCAAGCCTTGCAGCAGGCGGCGGCGAAGAGAAAAGCGAAGGGCCATCGCCCGAAATCCATCCGCCGCAAGATCAGGAATGTGTCGGGCAAGGAAGCCCGTTTTCGCAGGAACGTAAACCACATCATCAGTAAACAACTCGTTGAGAAAGCTACAGACACCGGGCGCGGCATCGGTATTGAAGATTTGACAGGAATCCGCGAACGGACTCGGTTCAGGAAGAATCAACGGGCGAAGATGAGCGGTTGGAGTTTCCATCAACTGAGAACATTCATTGAGTATAAAGGGGCGATGGCGCGCGTTCCGGTCGTCGCCGTCGATCCGAAATATACGTCTCAAACATGTTCTCAGTGTAGTCATAGAGAAAAAGCCAATCGTAAATCGCAATCGGAGTTTGAGTGTCGGCAGTGTGGATTTAAAACCCACGCCGACCTTAACGGCGC
>DASUFM010000615.1:0-6065 GCA_036274535.1 Blastocatellia bacterium | reverse complement strand
CCACGGCGATCAAGAACAGGCGGCGTTTCAACTTCGGCGTAGTCTACCCGCAGGATTACGGACTGGCGCACGACGAGCCTTTATGCGCGCAGACAGAGTGTCTGGCGGTGTGTAACTGGCGGATGGCTCTGGACGTGCGCGTGCGATTCCTGCATCTGACGGCGCGCGAAGGCTTGCAGGAAGCGGTTGCGCGTGAAGTGATCGCGCCGGCGCTCAGAACCGATTTGCTGGTTGAGCCGTTGCAGTTGAGTTTCGCCTTTCCGGCGAAGCGGGCGAATGAAAGCCGCGAGCAGGAGCCGATCAATGGAAATATTGAAATAGCCGCCCTTCAGGTTGCGGAGAGGGTGTTCAAAATCACGACGCGCGTCCTGAACCTGACGCCGCTGGCTGACGCCGCGGGTATGGGCCGTGATGAGGCTTTAAAGCGGTCGCTGATTTCGACGCACGTCATCCTGAACGTGCGCGGCGGCAAGTTTATTTCTCTGCTCGATCCGCCTGAATCGCTTCGTGAGATGGCCGGCTCGCTATGCAACATAGGGACATTTCCTGTGCTGGTCGGCGCCGAAGGAGAGCGCGACACGATGCTCGCGTCGCCGATAATTCTTTACGATTACCCGCAGATCGCGCCCGAAAGCCCCGGCGACTTCTTCGACGGAACGGAGATTGATGAGATGCTGGCCTTGCGCATCCTGACGCTGACGGACGAAGAGAAACGCGAGATGAGAGACGGAGACGAACGGGCGCGGCGAATTCTGGAGCGGACTGAAGCGATGTCCGCGGAGCGACTGATGAAACTACATGGGGCGGCGCAATGTTTACTGCCCGAGGCTTTGTCTGATCGATGAGGGCGGCGCTCGATGAACTATTGGGAATGGAACATGGAATCGGCCAATACCGGCGGAATAGAGCTCAAGCCGGGCGACCGCGTCCGGCTGAAACCGCGAACCGGCGGTGATGTCTTTGATCTGGCGCTGGCCGGGCGCGCAGCCACGGTCGAGGCCATCGAACAGGATTATGAAGGCCGGATCCACCTTTCGGTGATCCTGGACGACGATCCGGGCAAAGACCTTGGGATGTTGCGGCTTCCAGGTCATCGTTTCTTCTTTGCGCCGGAAGAGGTCGAGCCGGTCCCTGCGGGAGAAATATGACGGCGCCAAAAATTCTGATCGCCGGTATCGGAAACATTTTCCTGGGCGATGACGGCTTCGGTTGCGTGGTGGCCGAGCGATTGGCGCAACGCCCGCTGCCGGACGGAGCGCGCGTAATTGATTTTGGCGTTCGCGGCCTGGATCTGGCTTACGCGTTGATGGATGGTTACGACGTGACGATCCTCATAGACACAGTTCAGCGCGGCGGCGCGCCAGGCTCGCTTTACGTCATAGAGCCCGACCTGAACGATCTGGATGAACCGGTCGTCCAGGCGATGATGGTCGAAGCTCACGCGATGAATCCGATGCGCGCGCTTGATTTGGCGCGTTCAATGAACGGCGAATTGAAGCGGGTTTTGCTGGTGGGGTGCGAGCCGGCGACGTTCGGTCCGGAAGAAGGCATGATGGGGCTCAGCGTAACGGTGGATGCCGCCATATCCGGAGCGGTCGAAATGGTCGAATCGCTCGTTGTGAAAATACTTGGTGATCATCTGGGAGCGCAGGCATCCCTGCCTGCTTGCTTATGGCAATAGCTGACCGATCGAGGCAGGGAGGCAGGGATGCCTGCGCTCCCAGGGATTTTTTGAGGGAGGCTGGTAATCATGAGATTCAATATAAATGTTGGTCCATTCGGCTTCGGCCGCAGGAAAAGGTCCAATCATCTGCTGTTAAAAGTTATCGGCGGCGCTGCGCTGGCCGTGGTCGGCGCAGGAGTGATCAGAATGCTTCCTGACATCAGGCGGTACATACGCATCAGCGCGATGTAAGCAAAACGTATGCGAATCTTCAGACGGAAAAAACAGGAGTTATGGAAGGGGCTGGTGGCCGGCGCCGCCGGAGGGCTGGTCGCGTCCTGGGTGATGAACGAGTTCCAGGCGCTGTGGAGCAGGCGGACTCATGGGATCGACAGGTCGCATGGCGCCCAGTCTTTGCAGCATGGGTTGCCGCGACGCGGCGTTGCGCGCGAGCTGCAGGCGCGCGGCGAAGATCGAGAGGGTGACAACGCCACGGTGAGGATAGCCCGGTTGATTTCCGAAGACGTCTTCGGTCACAGGCTGGCCGAAAGCGAGAAAGAGACGGCGGGCGCGGTCGCTCATTACGCGATGGGCGCGACGTCGGGCGCCGTTTACGGCGCGGCGGCGGAGTTATTGCCGACGGCGACCGCCGGCGCGGGCTTGCCGTTCGGCGCCGCCGTCTGGCTGATAGCGGATGAATTAATTGTTCCGGCGCTCGGCCTGTCGAAACCGCCGGCCGCATATCCGCTCTCGACGCACGCATATGCCCTCGCTTCACACCTCGTTTATGGGTTGTCGACCGAAATGATGCGGCGCGCCGTGCGACGCGCGCTGTGATGAGCCAGACGCGATGCGATACAGAGTTGACGCAGGAAGGAGCCGGTTCATCGTCCAAGCCTTCGCCAAAGGACTGCTCTCGGCCTTCGGGCACAACCCGAGGCTGGCCGTCGGCGCCTTTGAGGGGGACGCGGAATTCGATCCCGCTGCGCCCGGCTCCGCCGGCGCTCGAATGACCGCCGGCGCCGATTCGCTCGTCGTGATTGACGACGTGAGCGAGAAGGACGGGCGTGAGATCGAACGAGTGACGCGCGAAGAGTTACTCGAAGCCGCTCGTTACCCCGCGATCGTTTTTCAGAGCGCGGCCGTCACGGCGCGCCAGACGCCTGAAGGCCGTTACAACGTGAGGATCACCGGCGACCTGTCGCTTCACGGGGTGACGCGCAAACTCGCGATTGACGCGACGGTGACGTTTGAGGGCGCCGAACTGCGGGCGCATGGCGGCTTCACACTGCGGCTGAGCGATTTCGACATGCGCCCCGTTTCCGTCGCCGGCGGCCTCCTTAAACTCAAGGATGAAGTCCGACTCTCGTTCGACATTCTGGCCCATGCGCCTGGCGAATGAGGACGCAAACCGGCCAATGAACTATGCACGAGCTTTCCATAGCTATGAGTATCGTCGAAGGCGCCGCCGAAGAAGCTATGCGCCACGGCGACGTCAAGGTCAACGCCGTACATCTTAAGCTGGGACCGCTTTCGGGAGTGGCTAAAGACGCGCTGCTCTTCTCCTACGAATTGGCGTGCGAGGGCACCGCGCTGGAAGGTTCGCGTCTGGTCATAGAAGAGATCCCGGCCACGGTCTTTTGCCAGAATTGCGAAGTCGAGCGCGCGCTTGTTTCGATTCAAAAGATGCGTTGCCCGGTTTGCGGCGCGCCGGCGCCGCAGGTCGCGCAGGGCAGGGAAATCGAGCTGGTCGCATTGGAGATCGCCACATGATCGCAACGCCACGAATGGTTGAAGTCAGACGAAACGCTCTCAAGCAGAATGACGCGCTGGCGCGCGCCCTGCGCGATCGTTTTCGCATGGCCGGCGTCCGCGTCTTCAGCCTGGTTTCAAGCCCGGGCGCGGGAAAGACCACATTGCTGGAAAAGTCGCTGGCGGCGCTGCGGCGGCAATGGCGCGTGGCGGCGCTGGTCGGAGATCTGGCGACAGAGAATGACGCGGCGCGGCTCGCCCGCGCGCAGGCGCCGGTCAAACAGATCATCACCGGCGAGGTCTGCCATCTCGACGCCACGATGATCGAACGGGCGCTGGAGGGCTGGAACCTGGATGAACTCGATATGCTGTTTATCGAAAACGTCGGCAACCTGGTCTGCCCGGCGAGTTACGACCTCGGCGAGGAGTTGCGGCTGGTTTTGCTCTCAGTGACAGAGGGCGAAGACAAGCCGCTCAAATACCCGACGATCTTCAACACGGCGGACGTGGCGGTGATCACCAAGATAGATCTGGCCGGCGCGGTCGAATTCGACTTGTCCGCCGCGCGCGGCAATATTCAACAGATACGGCCCGGCATGGAAATCATCGAAGTTTCATCGAAGACAGGCGAGGGGATGGAAGAGTGGATGGGGCTGCTGACCGCCCGACTTCACCCTCAACACCAGGCGCCCCCGGAAACTATGGATCATACGTAGAGGATTTAAACAATGTGTCTTGCGATTCCCGGCAGGGTTGTCGAGATAATAGATGAAGCAGGCGGCGTCGCCAAAGTTGAGGTTGGCGGCGCCCGCCGCAATGTCAATGTCGCATTGCTCGGCCCTTTGCGCGTGGGCGATTATGTGCTGATTCACGTCGGCTTCGCGATGAGCAAGGTTGACGAGCATGAAGCCCTGGAAACATTGCGCCTGCTCGAAGAACTCGGGTCATACCAGGATGAAATCGATCAATTCAACTGTGAGATCGGCGCTAAGTAAGTAGCCAAATTTTTTGGCAAAAATGATGTGACTGCTTAGCCACGAATGAACACGAATGAACACAAATCTCATCCTTGATCCTGAGTGTCCCATTCGTGAATATTCGTGTTCATTCGCGGCTGAAATCGTTCGCGTCAAAAATATAGGCGACCCACTTAGCTTAGTTATGCGCATAGTAACCCTGCCGCGTTCGCGCGATCAGCTTGCGATTGTTGACCACCACTCGCACCGAATGAAAGGACCCGTCCCGCCGGTCGTTGTTAGGGTAATAGCTGATCACGTACTGCGTGCGCAGGTCCTTGGCGATCTGCGCGGCGATGGCGGGCGTTTCGCTCACGTCATTCGGGAAGAATGCCCGCCCGCCGGAATCTTCGGCCAGTCGCATCAGTAGGTCTTTCGCCTTCCTGGCGCGCGATCCGCCGAATAACCCGCCTGATTCCCCTTCGTCTACAAAACCGACCAGATAAAGCTGGACCTCGTCTTCCTTCATCGCTTCTATGACCTCTTTCTCCTTCATCGAACTGTTTTTATCCAACCCGTCAGTTATCACGATGAGCGCCTTGCGACGCCGCTTGCCCTTTTCCTGCGCGTGGTCGGCGGAGGCGATAATCGCGTCGAGCAGCGCCGTTCCGCCGGTGGCGTACAGCCTCTTGAGCGCATCCTCCAGTTCGCGCGGGTCGGATGTGAACTCCTGAAGAAGCTCGGCCTCGGTGTTGAACAGGGCGAGGAACGCCTCGTCGTCAGCCTGCATTTGCCTGATCAGGCCGCGCGCCGCGTCAGACACCGTATAGAGTTTTGGGAGCATACTGCCGGAACCGTCTATCGCCAGCCCTATACTCAAAGGCGCTTCTTCGCTGCTGACCGACTCGATGCTCTGACTGATCTTGTCCTCGTAAACCACAAAATCATCTTTCGTCAGGCCGGATATCGGACGTCCGCTCTGATCAGTGACCTTCACGTCGAGCTGGACCATCTCGGTCGGTATCCTGATTGATGGTTCGCCGCTGGCGTCATTCGGCTGCCGGCCGCCTTGCGATTCCTGACGCCGCGATGATGTCTTCTGTTGGTCGCTCCTTTGCTGATTGAGCGGTTTGTAAAGCAGAGGTCGTGACGGGTTCTGCGCAGTCGCGGGGCCGATCGTGAGGGCGAGGAACGCGCAGACAGGCGCGATAACGATAATCACACGAACCTGTTCTCGATGGCGCATGAAAAAAGCCCCTTTCCTGATTAAGCTTCGGTTGAAAGCGTCAATTCATCGCAAAGGGAGACGCGGGAATTATACACCCGCCACGGCCAGGAGCGTTTGTTTTACTGATAATTTGCCTCGGATTACGCGATTCTGCTCATTGACTGGTCGGCGCGCCGCTCTCAACTCCGAAATTCCCGAATTGAAAAGCATGGAAGTCACAACGATTGAAGGGAATTATCAATGATTTCCATAAACATTGCGCGCCCACGGCGCTAAGATCCATGAGTTTTGCTTTTGAGGTCGCCGGCAAACGTCCCGAACGCCAGCGCTCCAAAAGCTCCGCCGCTACGATATTTGAGATTGCAGGAATATGTCCAGCCACCCGCGTTGTGACCCGACGATCGGCGGAAGTTGCGACAGTGGCGCCCAAAACAGCCGAAAGCGGTGATTATCAGTATCGACCCAC
>DASUFM010000614.1:0-5907 GCA_036274535.1 Blastocatellia bacterium | reverse complement strand
TTGCGTTCCGCGGGCGCCGGCCGCGCGTAATGGCAAGTGAACCCTGACGGATCAATTGATCGAGAGGAAAAGAGGAAGGAATGCAGCGAGCGGACGACACCCTGTCGCGCGCGAAAGATGGTGATCAGACGGCCTTTGCCGACCTGGTGCGCGAGCATCAGTCGATGGTCTTTTCTCTCGCTCACTATTTCTCGCGCGACCGGGCGACGGCCGAAGACCTGGCCCAGGAGGTGTTCATTCACCTCTACCAGAATCTGGTGTCCATCGAGTCGCCCGCGCATTTGAAATTCTGGCTGCGTCGCGTGACCAGCCATCGCTGCATAGACCACGCCCGCAAAGAAAACAAGAAGAAAACCGTCAGCGTTGACGACGCGCCCGAACCCGTCGCGCCGGTTGAGTTCAAGGACTCATTAATGACCGAAGCGCTGCGCCGGATTGTGGCCACGCTGCCCGAAAAGCCGCGCCTGGTCGTTACGCTGCGTTACCAGGAAGACCTGGACCCGACCGAGATCGCCGAACTGCTGGACATGCCGCTCAACACGGTCAAAAGCCATCTGAGGCGTTCGATCACGATTTTGCGGGAGAAAGTCACTCGATCTTTGGGGGAGATAAAAGTATGAGCCGTTTTGATGATGAATTGAGACGCGCGTTCAGCCGCGAAGAGCCGTCGCCCGATTTCACCGATCGCGTGATGGCGCGCATCGCCGAGGCGCGGAAACTGGAAAAGCCGAGGGAGAAGCCGGACTGGCTGAAAAGACTCATGGGATTTTTTCAGCCGGCCCCGGTGAAATGGGCAATGGCCGGAGCAATGGCCGTTCTGCTGATCATCGCCGGCTTCGGCGTCCACACCCGCCGCGAAAATGAGAGACGGCGGCTGGCGGAAATCGCCGAAGGCGAACGCGCGAAGGAGCAGGTCATGCTGGCGTTTCGCATCGCCAGCGCAAAACTCAACGTCGCCAGGAAAAAGATTCATGAGGCCACCGATCGCGAAAGCGAATCGAAATAACCACAAACAAATCACCACGGAGGGGAAACTGATGAAACCGATAATGCTCAGACTCGCTTCAATCGCGCTGCTTGCGCTCCTTTGCGCCGCGGCGCCGGCATACGCTCAGAACGCCCGCCTGCAGATTGACCATCTTGACAAACTCTTCCCTCAGGCCGTCGAGACTGTTGACGTCAGGATTGACGGCGCGCTGCTGCTGATGGCCTCCAAGTTCCTGAGGAGCGACAAGGAGGATGAGGCCGCGGTCAAAGAAATCGTCCGGGATCTGAAGGGCGTTTACGTCAAAGGCGTGGAGTTCGACAAAGAGGGCGAATACACCGAATCCGACGTGGAAGCGATTCGCCAGCAACTCGCCGCGCCGGGCTGGAACCGCATCGTCGGCGTGCGCAGTAAGCGCAATGGCGACAACGTCGAGGTCTTCCTGATGCTCAACAACGACGCCGTGATCGACGGAATCGGCGTGCTTATCTCCAACCCGAAGCAGGTCATGGTCGTCAACGTCGTCGGAACGATCGACCCCGAAAAGGTCAACAACCTGCGCGGCCAGTTCGGAATCCCGAAAGATTTCGCCCTCGATTTCGGCGGAGTGAAGAAAATTCACTGATGAGCTTATAGGACTTATAGAATTTATAAGTCCTATTTATCAAAGGAGGCGGCGCCATGACCAGATTCATCAGAACAGTGATTATGTTCGCGATAATGATCGCGTTGCTCGTTACCCCTTCGTTCTTTGCGCTGGCGAAAGGCAAAGGCTTCAAGGACGTGGTTAAACATATCGAGACCAGATACGGGGCGAAGAAGGTCCGCATTCCGATGCTGGGTCTCGCCAACTTCGCGGTCAAACTGATTCGCCCGGCCGGCGTCAAGGGGTTCAAACTGGCCGTCTTCGAGGATCAGAATTTTTCCGCCAGTCCGGGGGCGGCTTCATTCGACGAGGTAATGCGCGAGGCTTATAACAAGGACTGGCAGCCTATGGTCCAGGTCAGCTCGAAGCGCAACGGCGCCAGCCATACTTTTATCTACGTCAGGAACGCCGGGAAGGACGTTCAGTTCGCGCTGGCCGTGTTGGAAGATCGTGAGGCCGTCGTGCTCGAAGTCAAATTCAATCCCGACGCGGCGGCCCGCTTCCTCGAAAATCCGAAAATAATGGGTATTTCGCTAGGCAAATCGATCCGCGGCGATAAGCCGGGCGCCGTCGCGTCGAATCGTACGCCGCGCCGCGCAGCCAGCCCTCCGGCCGCCGCTTCGGGCGTTGATTCATCCCAGACCGCGCCGTCTCAGGCGGCGGACGTTCAATCCGCCGGCGCGAACAATTTGCCTATACCGATCAGCGTTACGGGCGAAGCCCCCGCCGAGGCCGCCGCGCCAGTCTTAACCGAAACGAGACCAAATCTGCCCGGACGCGAGGCGATTCGCATCGAGACGCGTCTGGTGAATCTGAACGTGAAAGCGATGGACGATGCGGGGCAGCCGCTGACCGATCTGAAAATGGAGGATTTCGTGGTCAGCGAAGACGGCGTCAAACAGGACGTCTCGCATTTCAAACCTGTCAACGCTCCTGTCAACGTGATCATGCTCCTGGACCTGAGCGGGAGCACGAAACCGAAGCGCAAAGCGATGGTCAACGCCGCCAGGAAATTCATTGACGCGCTCCCCGCGCAGGACAGAATCGCGTTCGTCGCCTTCACCCGCAGGTACCGGGCGCTGTCGGATTTCACTACGGACAAGGAAAGTCTCAAAAAGGTCGTCGAACAGATCAAGGGCTTCGACGGCGGCACGGCCTTTTACGATTCGATGTGGCAGGCCCTGAATGATCTGGACAGGATCAGCGACGCGCGCAAAGCCGTCGTCGTGCTGACGGACGGCGAAGACGAATCGCTGATCGGCGATAAGGAGACCACGCATACATTTGACGAATTATTGGATCGCGCTTCCGAAGAGGACGTGACGATCTATCCCATATATTTCAGCGCCCATAACCATTACGACAAGATCGGTTTGCTGTTCGGCGGCGGCGGCAGTCTGACGGGCGCCAGTGATAATCGCAGAATCGCCCGCAATCAGCTCGACTCGCTGGCCGAACAGACCGGCGGCGAGGTCTTCAACGCGCAGCGCGAGGAAGACCTGGAAGGCGCCTACACACGCGTCGCCGCTGAATTGCATACGCTCTATAGCCTGGCCTATTCGCCCGACAATCCGAAACATAACGGCGAATTTCGCAAGGTCAGCGTGAAACTCAACCGTGACGGCGCGGTGGCGAAGACGCGCCGTGGTTATTACGACAAATAAAAAGTGGCGGCGGGCGGTTTGCCGCCCACCACCCACTTTTTCTGATAAGAGAGCCGGTAGAGATGAAAAGAGTTCGACCTGTTGTTAACAGAATGATCGGTTTGATCCTTCTTGCGGCGTTTTGCGGCGCGACGGCGCTGGCGCAGGACGCGAGACTGCAAATCGATCAACTCAACAGGCTGGCGGATAAAGCGGCGGACGTCGTCGAAGTCACGCTGGACGAGCGGTCGTTGCGACTTGCGGCCAGGTTTCTTTCCCCCAATAATCCCGACGAAGCGAAGGTCAAGGATATCGTTTCCGGGTTGAAGGGCGTTTACGTGCGCGTCTTTGAGTTCGAGAAGCCCGGAGAATACGCGCCGAGCGACCTCGAACCGATACGCTCTCAACTGCGCCAGCCGGGGTGGGATAAAATTGTCGGCGTCAGCAGCAAAACCGGCGGATCGAATGTCGACGTACACCTGAAATATCAGGGAGATAATGTGATCGGAGTGGCCATCATCTCGGCCGATCCCAAGGAACTCACTGTTGTCAATATTATCGGCCTGATCGACCTGGAAAAAGTACGCCAGCTCGAGGGCCAGTTCGGCATCCCGAAACTCGATCTGGGAGAAGGCTCCAAGACCAAACCCCGAAATAAATAATCGATCAGGCAGGAGTCCTGAAGCATTTCCATATTTCATATTCCATATGCCATATTCCGTATGTCATAGCCGGAACCGCGCGACAATCGGCTATGTAATATCGAATATGTAATATGGAATATCGCATGACTCAATCGTTAATTGATGAACTCGCCGGGAAGATCTGGGACTACCATCACCTCTACCACAAACTCGAAAAGAGCGACCTCATTCTCGTGTTGGGAAGCAACGACCTGCGCGTGGCTGAATACGCCGCTGAATTGTATTTGCAGGGCTGGGCGCCGCTGATTATGTTTTCAGGCAACGCCGGCATATTGACGCGGGAGCGATTCAACAGGCCTGAGGCGGAAATCTTCGCCGAGATAGCTATGCGAAAGGGCGTTCCTGAGAGCGCGACGCTGATTGAGCCGGAATCCACAAACACCGGCGAGAACGTGGTTTTCAGCCGCCGCCTGCTGGAATCGAAAGGGGTAAATCCTGACAGCCTGATCCTGGTCCAGAAGCCGTATATGGAACGGCGCTCTTACGCCACGTTTATGAACTTCTGGCCTGGCAAGAGAGTCATATCCGCATCTCCGCCCATTCCATTTTCCGAATATCCCACCGAAGATTTGCCGCGTGATCTGGTCATCAACATCATGGTCGGCGACCTGCAACGAATCAGGGTCTATCCCGAACGAGGGTTTCAGATCGCGCAGGAGATACCCGGCGACGTCTGGCAGGCGTTCGAGAAACTCGTCGAACTGGGATATAATAAACACCTTATTTAGCAGGTGTCAGGTGTCAGGTGTCAGGTGTCAGGTGTCAGGTTTCAGTAAGAGAGTGATTCGCAGCTTCTTAACGCCTGACACCTGACACCTGACACCTGCTCCCACGTCCCCCCATCCACACTATTTGTCTGAGATGACTTGCCTTATGGAGTTTGAGCATCTTGCTCATAGAGGCCCTAGCGGGTAAAATTGCTAATCAACCAATGAGCGCGAATCTTCTTGAGAATGAGCCGCAGGGCAGAACTGAAAATTTTATACGCAAAGCCAGGCACAAATTGGAATTTAAATGGAAGAGCGAATCGACGCGCTCCTGATATGCGCCTGTGCGCCTGCGGTAAAGGGCCCCGGAGCGGGCCGGTTTTTTTATTTTCATTATGGACAATCAACTGAAATCACAGATCAACATCGAAGACGAAATGAAGCGTAGTTATCTGGACTACGCCATGTCGGTGATCATCGGTCGCGCGCTGCCTGACGTGCGGGACGGTTTGAAGCCGGTCCATCGCCGCATTCTTTACTCGATGAACGAGAAGGGATTGCTGCCGGGCAAGCCGTATAAGAAATCAGCCAACGTCGTCGGCGATGTGCTCGGCGGATATCATCCTCACGGCGACTCCGCCGTCTACGATTCGATGGTGCGAATGGCGCAGGATTTTTCGATGCGCTACCCGCTGATCGACGGGCAGGGCAACTGGGGTTGTTTTACAGGCGATACCAAAATCAAACTGCTCGACGGCTCGGAGCCGACCTTCGCCGAATTGGCGCAACTGCCGCCTGACGAAATCTTCTTCGTTTACTCGGTCGACGCCGGCGGACGTATCGTTGTTGGCGAGGGTCGATATTCACGCATCACGCGCCGCGACGCCGAGCTTGTTGAACTGATTTTCGATGATGGCTCGACAGTGCGCTGCACTCCTGACCACAGGTTCATGCTGCGCGATGGCTCTTGGAAACAGGCGCACGAGCTGACAATTGATGACAGTTTGATGGCCGGGTACTTTGACTATGCGCAGGTCAGAAGCGCTTCCAATGAGTATCTGCGCGTTCTTCAGCCGACAACCGGCAAATACGAATTCGTTCACCACTTGGCGGACAGATATAACGAGGAGCGCGGACTGGTTGATTACGTGGATACATCTTTTGTTAGGCATCACATCAACTTCAACCGCTTCGACAACCGTCCGACGAATATTCAGCGGAT
>DASUFM010000613.1:0-5695 GCA_036274535.1 Blastocatellia bacterium | reverse complement strand
TGAACCTGGATCGCCTGATGGCCGAAGCGCTGCGGGCGCTGCGGCCCGGCGGCGCCATACGACTGCATGGGCTGGCGGGCGACTCTCCCGGAAATTACGGGAAGCTTTCCCTGCCGGGGCCGGCGGCGGCTGTAGAGTACGCGCCGACGCCGTCCGAACTGACAGCCGCGCTGACTCGATCAGGGTTCAGCGACGTTTACATCGCCCTGCTTTCACAAAAGCCGTATTTTATCGTTGATGGTGTGGGAATGCGCGAGATCCGCATCCAGGCGAGGAAGCCGGGACGCCGTATACAGCAGAAAACGCATCACGCGATCTATCGCGGCCCTCTGGCCGAAGTAACGGACGATTACGGCAACGTGTTTCGGCGCGGAGAACTCACGCCATTGAATGCGCACGACTGGCAGATGCTGTCGAAGGGAGACGCCGCCGCGTCATTTGTGTTCCTGACGCCGGATGAAATGAGCGCGGCCGCCTGTAATGGGGCGACGCCTCCGACGCCTAAGTCTTCGGGCCAGGATCTATGATGGTCATTGATCGAACTGGAAACTGCAACAGCCAAGATCCAGGACGCGCGCGCGCGCTCGGTTGCGCCGGATTCTTTCCGGTACGACATACAGGCGTTCCCGCCCATGTTTTTCGACGTCGAGCAGACCGGCTTCCCGCAGGATCCGGAGGTGCTTCGAAACGTTGTAGTGCGTCGTGCCAAGGCGGCGCGCAATCTCGCAGACGCCAAGAGGAGCTTCCATTAAAAGACCGATGATGCGCACCCGATTGTCCTCGCCGAGCGCCTTGAGCGCATTCACGCAGTCATGTCCGTCAAAAAGCAGCAAATCGAGCCGCTTTTTCGCGATTCTTTGAGTAACAGATTTGCTCATCGAAGCGAATTATACCATGCTGAAACCACGGTCGATGCCGAGCAGCGCAAGCGCGCCAAGGCCGTAGAATGTGTATTCAGGGTCCGCTCCGCCATCCCAGGCCGCCCCTCTGAATCCTCCTTCGGCGCCTTCTAGTTGATTCACGAACCTGAGACAGCTTTCCGCATCGATACGCTTAGCGAAGCCGAGGTCATGCGCGGTCAGCAGGCCAGTGAAAGTCGATAACAGATCGCAGAATGGAATCTGGGTATTGGCGCGAAATCCCCCCTCATCTCCTCTTACGCTGGTCAGAAAAGTTTCAATTCCACGCTTTGTCTGATCGTCAATCGATCCGAATAGTTTGAGCAGCGCGGCGGCCGCGGCGGTCGGATTAGCGCCGCTCCGTTTCATTTGAGCGATTTCAACGAAGCCGCCGTCATCTCGCCGCCTGGAAAGAATGAAGCGCCCGACGCCGGCCGCGTCTGGCAGCGATTTTCCAAGCAGTTCGTAGCAGAGGGCCGCAAGAAATGTGTGATATGTGCTGCCCACGCCGCCTTCGCTCGTCCTGGCGTATCCACCATCGGGACGGCGGAATGTCTCGAGCGACGCTGTTACTTCATCAGCAAAACTTTCCGTGTCGCCCGCAAAAGGCGGCAGCTTGCCGACCATTTGGACGGTAATAACTGAATATAGCCAGCTCACAAGGTCGATCAGGCTGTATTCCCGTTTGGCGGCGACGGCGCTTTTCAAGTAGGCGGCGACATCCTGAGAGCGGGCCTGATCCAGCGCGTCCAGTAGCGCCAGCGCGCGCACCGCGAAACTCGTGTAGTAAAGATCGGAGCCGCCTTCACGGCCCGCGAAACCGCCGTCCGCTTTCTGAAAGCGAAAAATGAAATTCACATGTCTCGCGGCCCGCTCTGGATCGAGGCGTCGCAACTCACTCGCAAGACGATTGGTCAACCGCAGTAAAAAACTGTCATGCAGGACGGAGCCAAGGCTGAGCCGGACCGAAAGCGGGAGCCGTTCAGTCAATCGTCCTAGAAAACTGTTACGTGAGTTGATCATGTTTCAGGCAAGGACTACGAGATCCTGAGCGATTTCCGGCTCGGTGGATTCGTCGGCCAGCGCGGTGTCGACAAGGAAATAGAGTAATTCGCGAAGTTTTTCCGGCTCGACTTCATCGGCGATCGCTTCGGCGCGCTGGCGGTATTTCTCGACGAGTTTGTGGGCTTTCTCGAAGACCTGACACGATTCATAAATCCGCGCCACACGCCGCACGGAGCGCTCGGTTTTGGAATCCGCGGAAATCAACTGAAGCAGCTCTTCCCGCTGATCTCCCTGAGCGCTTTCCAGCGCCAGCGCCAACAGAAGCGTCGGACGCATGGCGAGCGCGTCCTGCCCGATGACGCGTTTGTTTTGCAGGTCGGTTGACCAATCCTTGAGATCGTTGACGATCTGGAAGGCGACGCCGAGATGGCGAGAGAAACTCGCGATCATCTCTTCATATTTATCAGCCGGGCCCGCCAGTCGAACGCCGGCATAGAGCGCCGCTTCAAAGGCTGGAGCGGTTTTGAGCGCGTAGATTTTGAGGGCGTCAATCGGCTGTAATGCGATTTCCTTTTTAGCCTCATCACGCCAGAGCAGTTCCGCCCCCTGCCCTTCGGAAAGCCTGACATGCGCTTCGGAGAGTCGTTTCAGGATCGCCGCCACGGCTTCGGACGGCAGATTGCCGCCTTCGTTCGCGATCATCCGATATCCGAGTCCGATCAGATAATCGCCGACATTGATGGCCGTAGACACGCCATGCCGGCGGTGCAGCGTCTGATGTCCATAGCGGTATTCGTCATTGTCTTCGATATCGTCATGGACAAGCGAGGCTTTATGAAAAGCCTCCATGGCCATGGCGACTCGACGAACTGAGTCAGGAAGCGTGACTTTTTGATCGTCCCCGGTTGTGGTCGATTCTTCGTTATGCAACGCGTCGAACGCCGCCAGCGTGATAAAAGGGCGAAATCGCTTTCCGCCTTTACACAGCCAGTCGTAAGCGATGGCTTCCGTTCCGCCGACGGGGTCGCGCGAATAATCCACGCCAACGGGCGCGCCGTTTTCCTGCCCGCTGTTTTTTGTAATGCCGCGCTGTCTGGGGAGGAGGGCGTGGAAGTCATCGCCGAACATGTCGTTCGCCGCGCGCATGAGCGGAAGATAAGATCGGGTTTTGACGGCCGGCTGTTCCTGATAGGTTTCCAGCACCTCCATCACCCAATCATTATCAACGGTCGTGCTTTTGCAGTTGCTGGAGTGCAGAGGGATCGCGTAGGCGGGGACGCCGCTCTGAACGACTTTCTCGAACGCTTTTTCCAGAACGTTAAGACAGGCGATGCCAAGAATCCCGTCAATATAGCCGCTGACGATGACCTTGAGCACGATCGGGGTTCCCTCGGCGACCATGATCTTGTAGCCGAGTTTTTCCGCCTTCATTTTGAAATCGCCGATCGAGCAGGCGCCGCAATCTTCGCAATGCAGCCCGAACTCGTCGTAATGGGCGCTGCAGGCTTCGACATGTTTCAGACAATGCGGCAGCAGCAGAATTCGTTTATGGAATGGGATTGAGATGAATTGTTCTTTCCAGAATCCGTTGCCGAGCATGACCATCGCGAAGCCCAGATAGCCTTTTTCAAGTCCCATCTTTTCGAGCAGCGTTACGGCGTGCGCCTCCAGGTCTTTTTTACTCAAAGGGCGGCTGCGATCAATATTTTTGACGTATTGAAAGGCTTCGGCCCGGATTCTCTCCCGCAACTCCTGAGTTTCAGGATTCAGCTTGAGCAGTTTGCTGCCGAGCTTCGGCCCAGGCGAAGTTTCAGTTTGGATCGCGACGTCAAATGTCGCCGATGTCTCCGGGATTGCTGAAACAAAATCAGTCATGAAGTTCTCCTGCTGAAATGGTTGTTTGCGCCGATGATCGTCATTCAGTCGAAGTGATCTGAACGGCCCGGCCCAGGGCGCCTGTGATAAAAATTACGGGGTAGAGTTGTTCAAAGTACCACAGTTTGGCGAAGTAGAATCCGATCGGAGACGCATCTACAAAGCCGCCGTCTTCGACTCGCTCGACGAGCCATCGAATTCCGCCTTCGAGAGCTTCCTTTGATCCGGCGACCTCGCCGCAGCCGGTCAGGGCGTCGACCGCCAACGCCGTCTCTTCAACGCTCGAAGGCGTTTGCGCGGCGCCTCCCCAGCCGCCGTCAGCGCCTTGCGCCTGGACGAGCCAGTGAACACCGCGCCGGGCGGATTCAGTTTCGAGAAGATTCAAAGTCCGGTACGCGTTCAGGACTCGCGTCGTTCCGTATGTCGGATTTTCATCGTCGGGCGCATGTTGATTACCGAACCAGAGCGGAATCCATGCGCCGTCGGAACGCTGCGCGCGCGCCAGGAATTTCAGGCCGCGCCCGATCGCGCTTTCCATCCTTAGCGTATACGCCTTCTTCTCCGCCGGAGTTGCAAAAGAGGCGGAGTGAAAGTCGTTCTTCCACGCGGCGAGAGCGCGCAGCGCATGAGCGCTGATGTCAGCGCTGCTGCGATCGAATGGCAAATGTCCCCAGCCGCGGCAAAACGTCGGCCAGCCTCCGTCTCCGTTTTGGAGGTCTAAAAGCCAGGTGATCCCGGCTTTCGCCGCATCACTCGATTCAGCAGTCGCCCCTAGGTTACACAGCGCGAGCAACGCCCCGGAAGTGTCGTCAGTATCCGGCACGGCGCCGGGCAGCGGCGTCCAACCCCATCCGCCCGGAGCCGCGGACGTGAACGGATGCGTCTCGCGATATTGCTGATCGAGCAGCCATCGCCGCAAATCGCCGGCTGCGTCTCCCGGACTCTCTCCCGCCTCTACCAGAGCATTGATTGACAGTGTCGTCACCCAGGTGGAGAGGTTCGTGTCAATTGGCCAGCTGCCGTCGGGCCGCACGGCGCTTTCAAGAAATTGAACTGCTTTTTGAACCACCGGATGCGACGACCGCCCGGCGCCCGCCATGCTCATTGTGACGAAACTGACCAGCGGAGTGGCTTCAAGGAAGCCGCCGTTCACGGGTTGTATGGATTCGAGCTTTTGAAGCGCGCGCGGAATGGCCGCCTGCCGGAGCCGGCGGCCCAGGGGAATCCGCAGCGGAGTTTTCGTATGTTGCAGGATGCCCAGGGCTATCAGCGCTGGCAAAGCGTAACTTACGACAGGCAGGTTCATCCATTTATAGGCGGAGGCTGGAAAACAGGCCAGCTCGAAAGGCAGCGGCGGCGCCTCGCGCCAATCGATCAATCCAGCCAGGGCGGAGCAGAGAAGTATCGGAACCGAGAATGTGCGATCCTTGCCGTATCGCGCGCGGATCGCCTGCGCGAGCGTTTTCGGATCCCGCCCGCCGGCGACGCCTCCCAGGTAATCCTCCCCCCGCCGCAGGCTTTCATCAATTCTTATCACTGACAAATCCGGCGCCGCGCCGGTTTCCTTAACCAGCGTCAGCGCGGCGCGGCAAAGCATAGTGGTCGAAATATTCGACAGGCTTTTGACCGTGTCGCCCCAGCCGCCGTCGCTCATCTGACGGTCGAGCAGCCACCGCGCGCCGCCGGTGATCAGCGCGGCGAAGCGATGGCGATCCACCAGCGTCAAGGCGCAGACTGCCGTCGCGGTCGAAAGCGACGAACTCGCCAGTTCGCCGGCCCAGAATCCTTCCGGCGTCCGCCGCGACAGCAGATGCGCGCGCGCCTTCGCGTACGCTTCCGCGACCCGCTCGCGAGTGATCGGCGAATTCTTTATTGCGGGTGATGTTTTCGCGCTTGTAGTCATAATAGAATTAGCC
>DASUFM010000612.1:0-2288 GCA_036274535.1 Blastocatellia bacterium | reverse complement strand
TCGTCCGGGTCTCGTCTGACGCGGTCTTCCAGAAAGCGAATCGCCTGCTCGCTTCCGTCGGCGCCGGCCGGAACCGGACTGGCGGCCGGGACGGTTATTGAGGATGAATCCGACGGAGCCGATGAATGAGCGTTTCCACAGCCGGCGCTCACCAACGCAGCAAGACAGAGAAGAGAGACAGAGAGACGGAGGGACAGAGGGACGGAGGATCGAGGATCGAGGATCGAGGATCGAGGATCGAAGATCGCCATCTTCGATCTTCCATCTTCGATCTTCCATCCTCCGTCCCTCCATCTCTCTGTCTCTCCGTCCCTCTGTCCCTCCATCCGTCTGCCCCCGATTATCAGTTGCGTGTGTTGTCATCCGCGCCGGCTTCGCGCGGCTGTTGCGGAGCTCCGAAGAACGGGAACAGGTCGCGGAGCGGCGTATCGTTCGCGTTAACGTTGTCGCCAAGCGGGTTTTGATTGGCGATGAAAAAGAGAAGCGTGTCAATCGTATCGTCGCCCAGGCGGCGTCCGTTCGGAAAACCGGCGCCAGTATTGTTACCGCCGCCGGGGCCGGAGTTGGGCTGGTTCAGATTGAGGCGCAGGAAATCGCCGCGGTTTACGGCGACTTGCGCGAGGATGTTGATGTTGGTCGCATTCGTGCCGAGTCCCATCAGCGTGGCGACGATGTCTCCCGCAAAAAGCCCTCTGGCGTCGTCCTTCGTGCTCGCCTGATTGAACTCGTTCTTGCGCGGAAAAGGTATCAGCGCGACGTTGACCGCCGGCGTCGCCACTCGATCGACGTCGTCATAGCTGAATGCGAACGACGGTCCGCCCTTGCCGCCCCTGCCGCCCCTGCGGCCGGAATCGCAGTCATCATCATCGAAATAGAAAAAGTTTTTAAACAGGAACGGCCTGCGGGATTTCGGCTGAGTGAAGTCGCGGCGCTGCGTGCGGCCGTTCAAACCGAGCGAGTTGTTCTTTATGCGCAATCGCGACTGCAACAACGAAATCGGCACGCTCATCGCGATCGAAAGCGTGTTGTAACCGGCGAAAGTGTCGCGGGCGCGATTGAAGAAGCTCGGATCGGGCGAGCCGGCCTGAACTGAAGCGACAAACCGCGAAAAAGCCGGGATGTCGAAGAAGAACGGATCATCGACCAGGCCCGCGAAAAATATGATGCCTGTGTTCTGATCGGTCGTGAGCACTGGATCAGGCGGGAGCGTGTTCAGAGTCGGATTGGTGGTCGGGGCGGTGAAGGATCGGAAGAAAGTCGATTTGACGGTCGCGGTCTGCGGCGTCGCGCCCGAAGTAGCCTTCTCCGAGAAAATCACGTCGATGAAGCCGTCAGGGATCGGGTCGCCGTTGGCTTCGAGTTCAAATCGGTAACGCAGGTTATGATCGAAGACACCGAAGTTTACGGCTTCACCGGGCACGATGAATCCGTTAACGGTGAACGCCAGTATCACCCTGGAGTTGTCGTTGGGATCGAGAAACAGAAAGGCATCGTTGAGGTCGGCCGAACGATCTACGGCGACACCGGGACCGTCGCCGTGATCGGCCGCTTTGATATTCGGCCCTGGAGTCAATGCCAGAATCAGGCTGAAGACCATTGCCAGAACCGCCACATTTTTGCTTCTGCCACTTAAAAACATGAGGTGAGCTCCATTTCGTTAATACCAGGCCCATGGGAGCCAGGCGCAAGGAATTTAACGCCGGGATAGGCGCGATGATGGATCATTATTGGCTATGATCCTCGAAGCCGAATCAAAGCCGCTGAAATTCTTTGATTCGGCAGCCGCCGAGATTAAACGTCGCCGAGATGTATACTACTTCAGCAAAAGCGCCGGCGTTTTGCGCGGCGCGGTTTTTCAGGGAACGAGACTACACTGAATAAATTTCTGTGGCGGATGCATACTATACCTGCTTTCCCGATCTGAAAAGCCTCGACTGATTTTTTTGTCAGATGCAAACACCCGATCCGCCAAGCATGTACTTCCGGTAATGCATTACGGGTAAGGTCAGTGACTTGGATTCCAATCAGACATTGTAGAGTTCATCAGATTTTGAAAAGCGAAGGCTCGTCACATTTGGCGTCTGGCGTCTGTTTGAAGTAATATCAGGCCGCCCAACTTCCGATCCCATAACTGGCAGGATCTGACTTCAGTCTGGATGCGACTGTTTGTCGCGTATAACAAAATTCAGCGCCACATCACCCGGAGGGGCAGGAATGGAACCCCGAAGAGACATAGCCAAGCGCTTAAAACTGATATTCGTCACCATGGCGGCGGCGCCGATCTTCTG
>DASUFM010000611.1:0-3740 GCA_036274535.1 Blastocatellia bacterium | reverse complement strand
ACCGCCTTGGCCACTGCGTATGTGGCCTGATTACAGTGGGTTGTCCCATCATCCTCCGGCCGGAAATTTGGATTCCGTCTTGCCGCGTCCTGCGCATAATTGATCGCCATCGTCGAGATTGCATCGACCGCCGCTTGTGTAATCTGAGGCGCAATCAAGAAGGATTGACCGGCCATCACCAGGATCATCGCGACGCAGATGAAGCGCCGTGGCTTGAACCGCGAACTTAAGGGATGCAGGCGGTGGCGGAACGCGCGGAACCAATAAGCGCGCCTTACGCGCATCTTCGCAAAAGAGTCTTGGAGATTTCCGATCGTGAAGAATAAGGAGCGGATCAGAGCCCGCACAAATGCGCGGAGAAAGAGAATACCACGGGGCATGGTCATGACAAGTTTCTCCCGACGATGGCAAGGCGCACTATGCGGCCATCGAATATCGAAAATTTACAACACTTATCGCGGTACGGCTGCGATTGTGAGACTTCAGTTGACAAGAATTGTGATTACCGCTTGATGTTTTTCCAGGAACGGCGCATTTGTACAGGAGAGGAATGAGCATCGTCAATCGGGTTGTCGTCCTGAAAAAAACATGCCGGAATCGCGCATACACGGCCTCGGAATACGTTTTACCTATTTATGCGCGCAACAACACAAAGGCTCAGAGGAACAAAGGCCGCCATGCGTCGCTCTCTTTGATCCTTTGCCCCTTTGACAGAAGTGTTCGGCACAGGAATTGACAGTCATGGATCAGGAAGCCCGTTTCAACACAAAAAGCGCATAAATTCTGACACACTCAGCTACCATGTGCTTTTTGTGTTCTTTTTTGCGCTTTTTGTGTTTCTCTTCGACACGGTCAATTGTCGTGCCATGGGACATAGGCTGGTAAAAGATGACGTATCTGCCGGCGGGAAACGAGCAGAGTCCAATGAAGATTTCACTGCGGTCTCGGCCGATCAGCGGATGGCCCAGCAGTAACTCGAATTTTTCTCGAAAGGTTTGGAGCAAGCGCTCAGCGCTTTCAGGATTTTCTCTGGCGACATATTCCCAGATTTCAAGCAAGTCATCCTGCGCGCGTTCGGCCGCGCGGATTGTTTTCATCGTTTCTTGCTTTTGCGCCTAGCCTTCAATCGAGCCTGACCGCGCGAACGGATGTCGTTGATCAAATCATTGGCCGAACTATAGTCTTTGTATTTTCCCTGCTTGATCTGACCCGCGCCTATTTTGATCTCGCGGCGAAGTTCCTCGATCCGAAGGCGGCGGACCTCTTCCTGTTCAAACAGAAGGCGCAGCGCCTCGCGAACGACTTCGCTGGCGGAATTGTAGAGGCCGCTGGCCACTTTTTCATTCACCAGGTTTTCGAGTTCCGGCGTCAGTGAGACATTCATACAATCATTCACCGTCCTCAATTCGATCCGTCGATAGATTAAGATAGATAACAATCTATGTCAAAGATTGTTATTAGTTCAAACTGCATCCTCCCTGAGCAATATCAGAAAAATCATGCTGCTGGCGATCAGCAAAAGAGAGGTCGCTATGTCTACAACTCAAATTGAACAAATTGAAAAGCTGGTCATCACCGGCGAAATGGCGGACTCCAGGGCTGTCGCCGGCGCGATTGCCGACGGTAGCCAGACGATCGCGCACGACGGCTTCGATGTGGAGACATTTGAGCAGGCGGTGGATGATTACGCGCGACTGGGCCGGACGGTGAAAGAGACGACGGGCGTGATCGGCGCCGGCTCCGCGCTTCTGCGAGACCTGTTCTGGAGCTTCCACAAACGCTCGCCGAGAGTCGCGCCGGTCACTCCGCTCTCTCCGGCGCACGAAATCAACCGGGAGATCGTCGAACAGATTCTTTCGACGACCGAGTGGCGCGAGATGCGCGAGAGCGGCACGGTGGGCGATCCTCTCTCCAGCGCCATGGCGACGATCGGATGCGCGGCTTCGACCGTCGCCGCCCTCGATAAAGAAACGATCCGCTATCTCAACCAATTGCACGATCTTGCCGGGGAGGTTGAGCAGTTGTTTGCCCATGCCGAAGCTCTCGATGAGCTCTCGGCGCTCGCGATTGATAAGGATCGAGCCGATTGGTTGAAGACTGAAGCCGAGAGGGCGAGAGCCGCCGCCGCAAAGAAAGAAAAGAAGGCGGATCGGTTGAACCGCAAGCTGGAAGAATCGAGCGAAGGCCGGCGGCAGAATGTGCGCCGTAATGTCCGGCGGGGTCTGGCCGAAGCGATGGCCGAGGTCGGCCAGGCTAATGACGCGGTCAATGCCTTCGGCGGCGGTTACGATGCAGATTTTGGATTAGAAAATGGCGCGGGCGGGCGAAATTCGCTCTCGACAAAAGAGAAGCTTATCATAGCCCAGCAGGTAGGCCATTCGCCGAAACTGCAACAGATCGCTGCCGTCTGCGGGCGCTTCACACGCATTGCGCTTCAGCAGCAGAAGACTCGTGTCAAACATCCGCCGGACGAGATCACTTCGATTACCACAGGTTCTGAGATTGAGCGTCTGCTGCCGAGCGAGATCGCATTATTGGCCGATCCCGATCTCGAAGACCTCTTCTATCTCAGATTCGCCGAACGCGACCTGATGCAGTACGACCTGATCGGCCACGAGCCGGAAGGGCAGGGGCCGATCATCATCGCCATTGATGAATCGGGATCGATGACGACCGATTACGGAGGAATGACGGGCGAAGTCTGGAGCAAAGCCGTAATGCTTGCATTACTTTCAATTGCCCGGCTGCAGAAGCGTGACCTGGCCGTGATCCATTTCTCCGGCCCGGATGACTTGCGGGTTGATTTGTTTCAGAAAGGTCAGGCCACACCCGCCGAAGTGATCGCCTGCGCCAGTTTCTTCTTTAATGGGGGGACGGTCTTCGAGCCGTGGATGAGGAAGGCTCTGGAACTGGTTGACGAATCGCGATTCGAAAAGGCTGATGTGATCTGCGTCAGCGACGGCATCAGCGACGTTTCTCCAGAAGCGCAGGCGGAATGGACGAAGCGAATGGCGGAACGAGGTATGCGCGCTTATGGGGTCCTGATCGGCGCAAATCAGGGCGAGGCGTTGCTCGATGAAATCAGCGACGCGGCCTTTCGCCTCGATGACCTGCGCGGTGATCTGCCAGCGCTCGAATTGATCTTCTCTGCCGTCATCGCGGTAGGACTGGCAGTCACCCACCAGCCCCCGCACAGATCCCGGCGTGCAGTTTTTCCGCACCGGGCTCTTCAGTATTACTCGCCTCCGCAGTCAGCATTTCGCCAACGCAACTTCCTGTCTCGCCCTTTTCCGCTCCTTGATCTGTGGCCGTGGTATCTTGAAGTGCTTGAGCATCTCTTTGAAGCCTTCCCAGTTAAAGCTCTTCTTCTGGCTTCTCCGATTCAGCCACTTCATCAAGATTCGCACCGCCTCGTTGTAGAACTCCTTTAATCCCTCAAAGTTTCCTTTCACCCCATAGTAGTTATAGTACCCCTGGAGTTTGGCTTTGAGTTCTTTCATGAGTCTTCTCAGCGGCTGATCCCTCTTCTTTCGACACCACTCCGTGAATTCGGCTAGCGACTTCTTCATTTTATTCCGTGAGGTTCTCCTCTTCAGGTGTTCTTTACCTGTTCGGTCTTTTCCCCAATAGAACTCGAAGCCCAGGAAGTCGAACTGGTTCTTTCCGCTTTGATCTCTCCGACTAAATTCGATGATTCGCGTCTTTGAGGCGGACAATTCCAATCCGTACTTCTCCAGTCG
>DASUFM010000610.1:0-4824 GCA_036274535.1 Blastocatellia bacterium | reverse complement strand
GCGACCCTGTTGCGTTCCAAGAGCGGACTGCTCTGGGTGGGACTGGGTCTTTACCTGCTCACGCTCATCGGCGCCTTTCTGTATCCCGCCATTGTGCAGCGTTTTTCCGTCGGGCCGAACGAACTGGCGCTGGAAACGCCCTACATCATTCACAACATCGCCGCGACGCGCAAAGCATTCGGGCTGGACCAGGTGGAGGAGCGCGAGTTGCCGGGCGAAACCGCGCTAACCGCTCAAGACATTCAGGAGAACCCCGGGACGATCAATAACGTCCGCCTCTGGGATCAGCAGCCGCTGCTCGACACCTTCTCCCAGATTCAGGAGATTCGCACTTACTACGATTTCAAGTCAGTGGACAATGATCGTTACCGCATCAACGGCGAGTTGCGGCAGGTCATGCTATCGGCGCGCGAGTTGTCATCGGCGAGCCTGCCCAACCGCAACTGGATCAATGAGCAATTGACCTTCACGCACGGATTCGGCCTGACGCTCGGCCCGGTCAATCAGGTGACGCCGGAAGGCTTGCCGGTGCTTTTCGTCAAAGACATTCCACCAGCCTCATCAGTCCCCGCCCTAAAGATCGAACGTCCGGAAATCTATTTCGGTGAGTTGTCGAACGACCGCGTTTACGTTAAGACAAAGGCCAGGGAATTCAATTATCCGGCGGGCGAGGAGAATGTCTTCGCCAGCTTCGCAGGCGCGAGCGGCGTCTCCATCGGTTCGACGTGGCGACAGTTGCTGTTTGCCGCGAGGTTTCGCGATCTGAAGCTGTTGCTTTCGAAGGATCTGACGCCGGAGAGCCGCGTTCTTTACCACCGCGACATCAAGGAGCGGCTCGGCCGGTTAGCGCCATTCCTGATCTTCGACGACGACCCGTACCTGGTCATCTCCGAGGGGCGGTTATTCTGGATTGCCGACGCTTACACGGTGAGCGACCGCTATCCTTACTCACAGCCTGCGGGCGGCGGCGTCAATTACATTCGCAATTCCGTCAAGGCCGTCGTGGACGCTTATCACGGCCACGTCCGGCTCTATATCGCCGACGAGCGCGACCCGCTGATTCAAACCTGGGCCCGCATCTTCCCCGGCGTTCTGGAACCGCTCAGTGAAATGTCCGCCGACCTGCGCGCGCATCTTCGCTATCCGGAAGACATCTTCAAAATTCAGACGACGGTCTACTCTACCTACCACATGGATCAGCCGCAGGTCTTCTACAACAAAGAAGACCAGTGGTCGATCGCTTCAATGGCTGAGAAGCAGGGGGATTCCGAATCGCAGGCGATGGAACCTTATTACACGATCATGAAGCTGCCCGGCGAGCGAACCGAGGAGTTTATCTTCCTGCTGCCGTTCACACCGAAGCGCAAAGACAACCTCGCGGCCTGGATGGCGGCGCGCGCCGACGACGCCCATTACGGCCGCCTGCTGGTTTACCGCTTTCCCAAACAGAAACTGATCTATGGGCCCAGGCAGATCGCGGCCCGCATCAACCAGGATCCTGAGATCGTGCGCCAGCTCTCACTCTGGAACCAGCGCGGCTCGCAGGTCAACCTGGGAAACCTGTTGGTGATCCCGATCAAGGAATCGCTTATCTACGTGCAGCCGCTCTATCTGCGGGCGGAGACCGGCAAGATCCCCGAGCTCAAGCGAGTGATTGTGGCCGCTGAGAATCGCATTGCGATGGAGCCGACGCTCGAAGCCGGCCTGGCGCGGATCTTCGGGAATGCGCCGTCAGCCGCCGAGAATCTGGCGCAAGCATCACAGCAAATAACGCCGCAAGCGTCGCGCGTGGGCGGAACACCAGCCGCGCAATCAGCGGCAACCGCTCAGAGCCTGGCGGCCCAGGCCATGCAGCACTACGACCGCGCGATTCAGGCGCAGCGAGAAGGTGACTGGACGCGCTATGGCGAGGAGATCAAGCGACTCGGCGCGGCGATTGAACAGATCTCGAAACAGAGGTGACACAAGAGAGGGCCAAGTAGTTTTTTGCCGAATTGACATTAGAGAGGAGATTCAAAGTGAAAGTTAAAGAGATTATGGCCGCAAATGTGACGTCTTGCGGCCCGAATGCGACCCTGGTCACGGCGGCCGGGGTCATGCGGGGATACCCGGGAAAGAAAGCGGCTCGGCAGGAGATCGGAAACTGATCGAAAAAAGGAAGAACGAAGATGAACATCATCGAACGCACGCTAAACAACGTCACAGTTCTGGATCTCGAAGGCAACCTCGCTCTGGAAGACAATGCGCAGTTCAGAAAGCATGTCACTGCCATTATCGACGCCGGATCCCGTAAGCTGATCGTCAACATGGCGAGAGTCCCATACATGGACGGCAGCGGGCTGGGTGAACTTATCTCCTGCCATGCAACCCTGCAACGGATGAGCGGGCGCATCAAGCTGCTTCATCTCAGCGATCGACTGCAACATCTGTTGGTCATCACGAGGCTCACCGGTGTGTTTGAGACCTTCGATTCCGAGCCGGCGGCGGTTGCCAGCTTCGCCTGCGATCTGAAAGAAAGGAGGCTCCTCGATGAAAACAGGCATCGGAATTTTCCAGCTTAGCTTGATCTTTGCGGGCGTGACCGCGCTTTTCGCGTTCCTTATCCTGTGACCGAACAAAGCGTCGTAGTTCCGCGATGCGCCAGATCAGGCGGTCGAAGAACCATGAGCGCACAAAGACTGATGTGGGGAGCGCGCCCGCGCAAGGCCGAAGGCGCAACTGAGGAGGGGAGGAGCTATGTCAATCGGGAATGAGAAGACAATGAAAGCCGCCGCTGGCGTTGGCGCCAAATCAGGATGGGTCTCGCTCAACGTCAGGCAGAGATGCGATGAGGCCAGTGAATTCGAGATGGAACTCTTCCAGCGCATCGTGGCGCAGGATGAGGCCGCTCTTGCGCTCTCGCAAATCTATCAGGTCTATTTGGCGAAGCTGATGTCGCCAGGTAAGCCGCTAGGCGCGCTGCTCTTTCTGGGGCCGACCGGATCGGGTAAGACGCGGGCGGTTGAGGCCGCCGCCGAGGCGTTGTTTGGCGACCCTCACGCGATGGTGAAGATTGACTGCGCCGAATTCCAGCACTCGCACGAAATCTCCAGGCTCACCGGTTCGCCGCCAGGTTATCTCGGTCATCGCGAGACTCCGCCGCTGCTGACACAGGAGAATCTGAGGCGATTCCAGACGCCGAACGCGAAGCTCACCTTCGTGCTCTTTGACGAGATCGAGAAAGCTTCGGACTCTCTGTGGCAACTTCTACTCGGCGTGCTGGACAAAGCGACGCTGACGCTGGGCGATAACCGGCGCGTGAATTTCTCAAACTGCGTGGTGGTCATGACTTCGAACCTCGGCGCGAGGGAAATGAGCGAGTTGACTGAAGGCAAGATCGGCTTCTCCCGCCGCGCGACAGCGGCGCCGGAACTCGATTCGCGGTTGGAGAAGATCGGCATCGAGGCCGCGCGGCGCAAGTTCTCGCCTGAATTCATGAACCGGCTCGACAAGGTGATTGTCTTCCGTTCACTGACGCGGGAAGCGTTGCGCCAGATCATCGAACTTGAATTGGCGATGGTGCAGCGCCGCATCCTGTCGACAGGAAACGGTGGGAATGGCGCCTTTTTGATCAATTGCACCGACGGCGCAAAAGATTTTCTGCTCGCTGAAGGATTCGACCGCCGCTACGGCGCACGCCCCCTCAAGCGGGCGATTGAGCGTCATCTGATCCTCCCGCTGTCGAATTTGATCGTGACCAGGCAGGTTGCGTGCGGCGAAGTGGTTTGCGTTGACGTGGATGATGAAGCCCGTGAGCTGTGCTTTAAGAAGGCGACTGAATTGACGATGGCGCCATTAAATACTTCTGGCATGTATGGCTCATCATGGTGGTCGAGAGCGGTCTAAAAAAAGAAGCCGATTGACATTACTAAGGCCACAAACAGATATGTTATGCGAAAGCCCTCTCCAAGTTCTGGGGCGCCCGGATATATCGTGACAACTCTCTCCCCGGAGAGAGATCTGTCACCGCGCGAGAGGCGCCCCTCCAAATCAAAAGCACACCGATTTTCACCGACAGGCTTTCTTTTGTTGATCGAGCGCTAGTTAAAGATTAACCTCCACCACACTATCGGACGGGCGAGTGGCTGTCTACGCGCTACCGCGGATACCGCGCAGGCGGCGAAAAAGGTGTTATAGGCGCCCCTAGCCGAGCAACCGATCAAACTCGGTTTTGACGACTTGATAGCATTCGCAGCTTGCCGCTTCCAGCCCCTGACGGTCGAGGATCGTGATGTGGCCGCGGACGTAACGAATCAGCCCGGCCTGTTGCAGGCGCCCGGCCGCCTTGGTGACGCTCTCGCGGCGTCCTCCCAGCATGTTGGCGATGAACTCCTGGGTGAGCAGCAATTCCGCCGACCGCACCCGGTCGTGGGTGAGCAGCAGCCAGCGGCAGAGTCGCTGCTCGACCGAGTGAAGGCGGTTGCATACGGCGGTCTGTGAGATCTGGGTGATCAGCGCCTGCGTGTAGCGCAGCAGCAGAAGTTGACACGGGCCGCCCCGCCTGAACTCTTCCAGCAGAACCGTCGCCGGCACGCCGAAGGCCTCGCCCGCGACTTGCGCCACCGCCCGATTGGGCACTGTATTGCCACCCATAAAGAGGGCGACGCCAACGACGCCGTCGTTACCCACCAGGCCCATCTCGGCGGTTGCGCCGTCGGTCATGGTGTAGAGCAAAGAGACGATGCAGGTCGTCGGGAAATAGAGGTGATCCATCCGTTCGCTCGATTCGTAAACGACGCCGCCGAGCGCAAAGGAGACCGGTTTCAGATGGGGCAGGAGACGAGC
>DASUFM010000609.1:0-7184 GCA_036274535.1 Blastocatellia bacterium | reverse complement strand
CGCGTGTTCCGCGTTCTCCAGCGCGATCTCGTCTCATGCAACTCAAAAAACATGCGTAAAACTTTCATTGGTCTCTTATCCTTCATTTCCATTTCATTTTGGATCGTTTCAGTTTCCGCCGGCGGCCCGGTTTTCTGGCGGGTCAACACTCGCGCCGAGATCGAGAAAGGCGACGCCCGCGGCGTATCGATCGCCGACAACGGCGCGCTCACGCTGGCGCCGGCGCTGCAGGAGGTCTTCGACACCAGGCAGGCTTACATCTGGTCCGCCGCCGCTGACAAAGCGGGCAACATATATCTGGGCACGGGGCACGAAGGGCGGGTCTTCAAAGTCGATCCGTCGGGCAAGGGAACGCTGCTCTATAAAACTTCGGAACTGGACGTGATGGCGCTGGCCGTCGATGCGCAAGGCAATGTTTACGCGGGCACGTCGCCTGACGGCAAGATTTACCGCATCGCGCCTAACGGAGAAGCGAAGGTCTTCTTCGATCCGAAAACGAAATACATCTGGGCGATGGCGTTCGACGGGCAGGGACGATTGCTGGTGGGGACCGGAGACAGGGGAGTGATCTATCGCGTCAACCCCGATGGGAACGGCGCGCCGTTCGTCACCACTTCGCAAACCAATATCACCGCTCTGCGGGTCGCTTCATCAGGAGCCATCATCGCCGGGACCGATCCCGGCGGGCTGGTCTTGCGGATCTCGCCCGAAGGCAGGGCGTTCACGCTCTTCGATTCGTCGCAGCGAGAGATACGCGACATCGTGTTGGGGCGCAATGATGAAATCTACGCCCTGGCTCTGGCCGAATCGGCCGGGAGCGGAGCCACAAACACGTCTGCGTCGGGCTCTTCGGCCTCATCCTCTGCGCCTCAACAGCCCTCCGGCCCTTCCGGAGAGGGTGGCAGCGTCACCATCACGATCAGCGACCTGCAGATTGTCGACTCTCCTGCTACGACGTCTCCGGCCCCTTCATCGGCCGGCGGTCAATCGAAGAGCGCCGTTTACCGGCTCGACGCCAATGGATTGAGCGACGTTGTCTGGGATTCCAAAGACGCCGTGGCCTTCGCGCTCGTCACGGCCGGCCCTTTAGAACGGGCGGACGGCTCTGGACGGGTGCTGGTCGGCACCGGAGAGAAAGGTCGAATCTATCAGGCGTCGCTGGGCGAAAAGCCGACGCTGATAGCTCAGACTTCCGAGGCGCAGACTTCGCGGCTTATCCGCGCCGGCGCCGGAGGCGATCAGCTTTTCGCCGCCGCGTCGAATCTGGGCAAACTCTTCAAACTGTCCGGCGAAACGGCGGCGAGCGGGACCTATACCTCATCGGTGCGCGACGCGCAGTCTTCGGCGACCTGGGGGCGGATCTCGTGGATGGGCGAAGGCGCGATCGAATTGCAAACTCGCAGCGGCAATACCAGCAGTCCCGATTCGACCTGGAGCGACTGGTCGGCGCCGGCCGCCGGCCCCGACGGCGACGCGATCAAAAGCCCTTCGGCTCGCTTCATTCAATGGCGCGCCATATTGAAGAGGACACCAGCTTCTCCTTCTCCGCGACTGCGCGAAGTCACGGTTTCATACCTGCCGCGAAATCTGGCGCCGAAAATCAATTCGGTCAGCGTCCTGCCGGCGGGGGTCTCGCTGCAGGCCCTTCCGCAACAGCCGGCTGACAATGGCGCCGATCAGGCCGGCCTCGATCCTTCGATACTTGGCGCGATGGCGCAGATCCCGCCTCGCCGCGTCTTTCAGCGCGGCGCCATCTCGCTGCAATGGCAGGCGGAGGATAAGAACGGCGACATGATCGAATATTCGGTCCTTTATCGTGACGCGTCTAGTCCCGGCGGCGATTTCTACATCCTCAAGTCCGGCTTGCGCGATAACTATTTCACCGTCGACCCGAATGCGCTGCCCGACGGACGATATGTATTCAAGGTCATCGCCTCGGATGAGGTCTCTAACCCGGACGGTCAATCACTCAAGGACGAACAGGAAACAGAGCCGATCGAACTCGACAACACGCCCCCGACCGTCGCCGCCGACATTCCGCGCGCCAACGGGTCGAACGTGGAGGTCGTTTTCCGCGCCTCGGACGCCACCTCCATTATTCGCCGGGCTGAATACCAGGTCGATGGCGGCCCCTGGAAAACGGTCTTCCCAGTCGACGGCATCGCCGATTCGAAACGTGAGGAATTCCGCGTGGCCGTTTCCCTGGGTGACAGGAAACCGCACGTCATCGCCCTCCGCGCCTTCGACGCGAACGCCAACGTCGGAAGCGCGCAGGCTGCCGTAAAGTAATCAGTGTCTGGAGTTCCGCCATCAGGCGGTCAGCACGGGACCGCTTGATGGCGTTGAAAATTAAATAAACCACTTCCTCAGTCGCCGCAGCGACTCTTGATCTTAGCCCGCGTTTTAACCCTTGTCATTACCCAGACTTTTGCGCGAAATGCGCGTCTTCTTCGTCGCTACCCGACCGAAGAGAGCATCCGCAACTGTGAAAGTTAATGAAAAGCACATAATCACTTTCCAAATCGGCCAGTATATTAAGGCTAAAAATTTTGCGATAAGATTCTTGACAATAGGAGACTCAGGTTTTATATTGCGGTTGTCTTCAAGAATTGAGGACAAATAAGGAATCGAGCAACGGTAAGAAAAGGGAGTGTGATTAACCATTAACCAACGTGACAAGCTAAGGAGGAAAATTAGATTATGTCATGGATGATTAAACGAGATCCGTTTAGCGAATTGCGAAACATTCAGGAAGATTTCAACCGCATGTTCAGTTCCACACTGCCTCGGCTATTCAATGGCGAGGAAGGGTTGTTAGGCGGGAGCTGGGCGCCGAGCGTGGACATATACGAGGATCAGAACTCGATCACGCTGGAAGCCGACCTGCCGGGGCTGAAGCCGGGGGATTTCAATCTTTCCATAGAAAACTACAGGCTCACCCTGAGCGGCGAGCGCAAGTTCGAAAAAGAGAAGAGGGGCGACAACTGGCGCCGGGTCGAGCGCAGCTACGGCAGCTTCACCCGGGCGTTCAGCCTTCCTTCGACGGTCAACGTTGACGCGGTTAACGCCGAGTTCAAAGACGGCGTACTGCGCATAACATTGCCGAAGAAGGAAGAGGTGAAGGCCCGCCAGATTCAGGTGACGGTCACTGACGCGAAGGGCGCGAAGGCTGCTGAAGCCAAATAATCATTAAAGAGGACCTGATGGTGTTTGAAAAATAAATACAACCATTTGTGTAGGGGCGGGTATTCCCCGCCCTGGCCGGCTCCTCGATCAACAGGGCGGGGAATACCCGCCCCTACGTTGAATTGCGTGGTTGCATTTAATAATCAAAGACCATTAGGTCCTCTTTAGGTCCTATTATCATTCCGGGAATCCCCTGAGGAAGAGATGCGATTAGACAAGTTCACATTGAAAGCGCAGGAGGCGATTGAGTCAGCCGTCGCTTCAGCCGAGAAGCAGAATCACCAACAGGTGGAGCCTGAGCACATTCTGACCGCGATGATCGAGCAGTCGGAAGGGGTGACGCGGCCGATTCTGGGTCGCGTCGGCGTCAACCTTCAGGCCGTTCTGTCGGAGTTGGGCGCGGCGATCAAGAAATTCCCGCAGGTCAGCGGCACAGGGCAGCGTTATTACGGCAATCGCGCGACCGACGCTTTCAACAGGGCGCAGAAAGAAGCCGACAAGTTCAAGGACGATTACGTCTCGACCGACAGTCTGCTCCTGGCCATAGCCGAGGACAAGCAGGAAGCGGGGCGGATCCTGCGTTCGCATGGCGTCGAGCGCAAGGCGTTGTTGAAGGTCATAGAGGAGATGCGCGCCGGCGCGCGCGTGACCACTCAGAATGCTGAAGAGACATTTCAGGCGCTCTCGAAATACTCGCGCGACCTGACGGAACTCGCGCGGAAGGGCAAACTCGACCCGGTCATTGGGCGTGACGACGAGATTCGCCGGACCATCCAGGTGCTGTCGCGCCGCACGAAGAACAATCCGGTGCTGATCGGCGAGCCGGGCGTCGGCAAGACGGCCATCGTCGAGGGGCTTGCGCAGCGGATTGTTTCGGGCGACGTGCCGGAAACATTGAAGAACAAGCGGCTGGTCGGCATAGATCTGGGCGCGATGCTGGCCGGGGCCAAATACCGCGGCGAGTTCGAGGAGCGGTTGAAGGCCGTCCTGCGCGAAATAGAAAAATCCGACGGGCAGATCATCTGCTTCATTGACGAGTTGCACACGCTGGTCGGCGCGGGCGCGTCCGAAGGCGCGGTGGACGCGTCGAACATGCTCAAGCCCGCCCTGGCGCGCGGCGAACTGCGCTGCGTCGGCGCGACGACGCTCAACGAGTATTCGAAATACATCGAGAAGGACAAGGCGCTCGAACGCCGTTTTCAGCAGGTCTACGTAGGCGAGCCGAACGTGGAGGACACGATAGCCATCCTGCGCGGCTTGAAGGACAAATACGAGACGCACCACGGCGTGCGCATCAAGGACACGGCGATCGTCGCCGCCGCCACGCTCTCGCACCGCTACATCACCGACCGCTTCCTGCCCGACAAGGCGATTGACCTGATCGACGAGGCCGCTTCAAAACTTCGCATAGAGATAGACAGTCTGCCGACCGAGATCGACGAAGTCGAGCGCGAGATCATTCAGCGCGAGATAGAGCGGCAGGCGCTGATGCGCGAAGACGACCCGGTCTCGCGCGAGCGTCTGGCCGGGCTCGAGAAAGAAGTGGCCGACCTGAAAGAGAAATCGAGCGCGATGAAGGCCAAGTGGCAGTCGGAGAAAGAGGTTATCGAACGCATCCGCGCGGCCAAAGGAGAGATAGAGCGGCTGAAGGTAGAGGCCGAACAATTCGAGCGCGCCGGCGATTACGGCAAGGTGGCGGAAATCCGCTATGGCCGCATGGCCGAGGCGCAAAAACAGTTCGGCGCCGATCAGGCCAAGCTGGCCGCCTTGCAGCAGTCGGGCCGTACATTGAAGGAGGAGGTCACGGAAGAAGACGTGGCCGAAGTGGTGGCGCGGTGGACCGGCGTCCCGGTCTCCAAGATGCTCGAAGGCGAAATGCAGAAGCTGACTCGCATGGAGGAGCGTTTAGGGATGCGGGTGATCGGTCAGGACGACGCTCTGATAGCCGTGTCCAACGCCGTCCGCCGCGCCCGCGCCGGGCTGCAGGATCCGAAGCGTCCTATCGGTTCGTTCATTTTCCTGGGGCCGACCGGCGTCGGCAAGACTGAAACCGCGCGGGCGCTGGCCGAATTCCTCTTCGATGACGAACGCGCCATGGTGCGGATAGACATGTCGGAGTTTATGGAGAAGCACTCGGTGGCGCGGCTGATCGGAGCGCCGCCTGGCTATGTCGGCTACGACGAGGGAGGCCATCTGACCGAAGCGGTCCGCCGCCGGCCCTATTCGGTCGTCCTCTTCGACGAAATCGAGAAGGCGCACCCCGACGTCTTCAACATTCTTCTGCAAGTCCTGGACGACGGGCGGTTGACCGACGGCAAGGGCCGCACCGTGGATTTTAAAAACACCGTCATCATCATGACTTCGAACATCGGATCGCGCGACATTCAACAATGGCAGGGCGACGAGAACGTGATGCGATCGAAGGTCATGGACCAGTTGCGAACGGAGTTCAGGCCGGAGTTCCTCAACCGCGTCGACGACGTGATTATTTTCAAGAGCCTCGGAATCGATCAACTGCGCCGGATCACCGAGATTCAACTCGAATCGCTGCGGCGCATGCTCAGGGACCGCAATGTCGAACTCACTGTCGACGAGTCGGCGGAAGAATTACTGGCGCGCGAAGGCTTCGATCCGGTCTATGGCGCGCGTCCCCTGAAACGCGCCATTCAGAACCTGATCCAGAATCCGCTGGCGATGAAACTCCTCAACGGCGAAATCAAGCCCAACGAACCGGTCGTCATCAGAGGCGACCTGGAGCGCGGGCAGATGGTCTTCGGAACGGAAGTAGGGAATAAGAATTAGAGATTGCGGATTGCGGATTGCGATGATAGATTGACTATCCAAAGTCATCTGGCCAAGCTTGGCGATAATGAAAGGTTTTTACGTAGTCTTATGAATTCCAATCTGGGTAATCAGGAGAAAAGTCACAGCGCGGCCGAAGCGCAGGAAGGCGGGACTCAGCCCACGGAAAGCACGACAGGTCAGACAGCCGAACCGGAATTGGCGGCGCCGGAAGTGATAGCGCCGGAAGTGATAGTGAATGACAAACGCCGGTTCACGTCCGACGGAGAAGCCATCGAGCGTGAGCAGGATTTTCAGCAGGACTTGGCGGCCGAACCGGCTGAGGCGCCGGCCGAAGTCGAACAACTGCGATCCAGATTGAAAGAATCCGAAGAGAAACGCATTGAGGCCGAACGCCAGGTGCGGGATTTCGCGGATCGCTTCCGTCACGCCCAGTCGCAACTGCGGGCCGAGACCGACGAACAGCGCGCCCGCCTGCAGCGGACTTTCGAACAGAAACTGGAGGCCGCGCGCGGCGACATCATCGCGGGGTTGCTCGACACTCTGGACAATCTCAAGCGCGCGACCGCGGCGGCCGAAAAGAGCGACAATAAGAATTCCGACTTCATTGCGCTGTTAGATGGCGTGCGCGCCACGGCCAACATGTTTGAATCCAAGATGCAGAGCCTGGGGTTGAGCGCCGTGCCTTCCACGGGAGAAAAATTCAACCCTGAAGTTCACGAAGCGGTGGAAATAGTCCCGGTCTCAAAAGACGAAGACAACCGCGTGATCGAAGAGCTTCAAACCGGATACAAGTTCGGCGCCCGCCTGCTGCGTCCCGCGCGCGTGAAAGTTGGCAGATCGAATGAATAAAATAGGACAAATAGGACAGGTAGGGCATATGGGAAGAATGTCCTATTTGTCCTATTTGTCCTATTTGTCCTATTTTTTTAGTTGAAAGGAAAACCAGTGGCAAAAGAACTGAGATTCAGAGAGGACGCCCGGAAAGCGATGCTCGAAGGCGTAAACATCCTGTCCGACGCCGTGCGCGTGACATTGGGGCCGCGCGGGAGAAATGTCGTGATCGGAAAAAAATTCGGCGCGCCGTTGATCACCAAAGACGGCGTGACCGTGGCCAAGGAGATCGAGCTCAAAGACAACTACCAGAACATGGGCGCGCAGATGGTGCGCGAGGTCGCGTCGAAGACCAACGACCT
>DASUFM010000608.1:0-2586 GCA_036274535.1 Blastocatellia bacterium | reverse complement strand
TCCTCGCCCACGAGACGATGGTCAAGGAGCATCCCGAAGCCTATTCAGCGAAAGCCGATTTCCGGATCGATGCCACGATGCTGCGCGACCAGATCACCTCACGCGCTAGAACGGTACTACTAATACTGCTCGCGTCTTCGGGGCTCATCTTCATTATAGCGTGCTCGAACGTGGCCAATCTGATTCTCGCGCGGACGGTTCGGCGCGAAGGCGAACTGGCGATCCGCGCCGCGCTCGGAGCGACCAATGGCGCCCTGCGGCGGACGCTGTTGGCCGAAACCGTGCTGCTTTGCGGCGCGGGCGCGCTGATCGGCGTGCTGATCGCGCAACCCATGGTGGCCATACTGGCGCGTTACATATCCCGATTCTCGGTCCGCGCCCTCGACGTGACTGTGGATTCCAGCATGCTCTGGGTCGGGGCGTCGCTGGCGGTCATCGCGGCTGTGCTTCTGGCGTTCGTCCCGCGCCTGCCGTCGGCGGAAGCCGCGCACGGACTGGGCTTGTCGAACGGGAGCCCGCGGATCACTGGCGGCACGGGCCGCCGTCTACGAATCTTCGCCATGACGCAGATCGCCGCGTCCTTCGTCCTGCTGGCCGGCGCCGGCATGCTGCTCAAGACGCTGATCGCGCTGCAAACGACGCCCACCGGTTTCGACATGCGCCAGACACTCGCGTTGAATGTGCCTGTAATCTCCTACGGACGAACTCCGGATCAAATCGCCGGTTTCTACAAGGAATCGATGCGGCGCATCTCTGAGTTGCCGGGGGTGGAGCGCGTCGCAGTCGGCGCGGTTGTTCCATGGCGCGACACCGGTTTCGGCCCCGGCTTCGAGTTTTCGGCTGACGGCTACGTCCTCGCTCCAGGTGAGGAATATCCGCGCGCCCGTTTCCGGACGATTTCGCCCGGTTTTTTCGCGGCGCTGGGCGTCCCGCTGATCGCCGGACGCGATTTCAACGACTCCGACCGCCGAGGCGGCGAACCGGTCGTGATCGTGAGCCAGAGCGTGGCGCAGCGAATGTTCTCGACCCAGGAAACACTCAACCGTCATGTAATGTGGACTGACCCGGTGATGAAATTCATCGACGTCAGCACGGGGCCACGACGCATAGTCGGCGTCGTAGCCGATGTAGACGATGAGAACGTCGTGCCGGGCCCTGCGATGACCGTCTATCACCCCTTCGAGCAGCAGGAACTCTGGGGAGGCCGCCTGTTCATACACACACGCTCGGATCCGTACGCGCTCGTGTCCCCGGTCACGCGCATTATCCGCGAGTTGTCCTCGGACCAGCCGATCGAAGGCGCGGCGACGCTCGAAGACATACGCGCCGAAGTGCTTGCGCCGGAGCGACTGAATACGATCGTGTTCGGAGGGTTCGCTCTCCTTGCGCTCGTGATATCAGTCGTCGGCGTGGCCGGCGTGCTCGCATTTTCGATCAGCGCCCGCTCCCGCGAGTTTGCCATCCGCCTCGCCCTGGGCGCGCACCCGCGCAAAATTCTCTCGAACGTGCTGATCGAAGGCATGGTGATAGCTGTAATCGGCGTCGCGGCGGGCGCCGTCCTCGGCTTCGCGTTCTCGCGCCTGCTCAGCGGCTATATACAGGATGTTCGGCTGCCGGGAGCGCTGCCTTTAATCGTATCCATAGGAGTGATCATAATCTCCACGGTGGTCGCCTCCATGCTCCCGGCCGCGCGCGCCGCGCGCGTCGACGTCATGCAGGCGCTGCGCGCGGACTGATTTCATTAGGCGCTGGATATTGGCTATGGCTCATTGTCATACCGGCAGAAATAATTTCTTCCCTGCCATCCAATGTTTAATATCCGATACCCAATGCCCGATGGCGTCGCGCCGTCGATCTGGCCTTAAGTTCGCAAGACGACAATCAGCGATCGTTCAAAAGAAGCGGAATACCCCGCCTTTTGATGTGGGAATTTTATGAGCAAATCCATTATAAAATTTGGCTGGTTGTCCCTTTTAATTTTGACCCTCATTTTGTCCGTTCCGGCTCAAACGCCGGTTATCGAGCCAGGGCAACCTGAGGAATTGCGCGGCGTGACGAAAGTGTTTGTCGGCCTCGACGCCGAACAACGTCAAGTGGTTGTTAAAGAGATAAAGAAGGAATTGCCGAATCTGGAAATCGTCTCACGCCCTGAAGAGTCGGATATTCATCTTCTATTTTTCCTGAAGGAGAGCAGGGACGGAAGAATCGAAAGTCTGGGAACAGTCGTCAAGCTGATTGACGTCAAGCGCGCGCGGACGCTATTCAGTTTCAAAGACGATCTGCCCCCCATCTATGCGCAGCACTCGATCAAAAATCGTGGGATCGAATACACAATGCCGCTCAACTTTGCGAGAGAGTTTGTGAAGGCTTACAAGAAGGCGAATGGCTGAAGCAAAGCGGGCTTCCGGGAGAAATTTTGATTTTTGTTACTGTAAGATGAAAGTTCCTTCCATACAATGGTTTGCACATGCCTGATTGTTGCCTTTGCGCGCCAATAGGAGAGATGTCTGCAGCCGCAACCTCTTTGATTCTGTTAGCCTCTGCGTTTTGAGGCTGCTGGCGTAACAAAAATCAAAATTTTTCCCG
>DASUFM010000607.1:0-7732 GCA_036274535.1 Blastocatellia bacterium | reverse complement strand
GACGACTTCCTTCCCGGTGCCTGATTCTCCGGTGATCAGCACGGTCGAACGCGCCGGCGCGACCTGTTCGATCAGGTCGTAAACTTCGCGCATCGCGATCGAATTTCCCACGATCTGTTTGCGGTCGGCCGATTCGCGCAGCGTGCGGCGCAATACGCGGCGTTCCTCGTCTCCGCGGCGGCGCGCGATGCCTTCGGCGACTCTGCGCAGTATGACCGCGTTTTCGAACGGTTTGCGAATGCACCTGAAAGCGCCCATTTCCCAGGCGGCGATGGCCGTATCGAATGTCGCGTAGGCCGTGATCATAATCACCGCGGCTTCGCGATCGAGTTTCAATAACTCTTCGAGCGTTCGCAATCCGCCCATGCCGGGCATCGAAACGTCCAGCAGCACCGCGTCATAAGTGCGCTCGCCGAAACGAGCCAGCCCTTCCTCGCCGGTCTTGGCCAGGTCCACGCGATAGCCGTCCTGCGAGAGCAGGCTCTCCAGAACGTCCCGCATTACTTCTTCATCATCTACAACTAGAACATTGCCTTTTTTCGCCATATCTTTAAAAACTAGCACAGAGTCTCAAACTCTGCACCTCTCAATTATGGTTGTGATCCGGCGCTTTAATCTGAGCGGCGCTCAGAGGTTTGGTCTTCAGGTCGAAACGGAGCATCTCGGCCGGCGCATCGCCTGTGTTTTCGAACTCGATCATGGCGCCCTGCTCGATCCACTCGGTTTTGCCGGCGTCGAGGGATAATTTCGACGGCCCGGCTTTCCCCTTGTTTAATTTTAAGCTCGCCGGAATGAGCGCCACGATCAGCGCAGGCTCGTTAATGGCGGTCGAGATAGTCAGTTTTTTGCGCGGCGCCACCGCCAATCGAGTGGCCCGAATCTGCTCGTTCTCGAACTGGACTTTCAGGAAGTTTTCGGGCGCCGGATATTCTTCGGGTTGAAACTTGCTGTGGAGTCCTCTTGGGTTGACGGGGTCTGTCTTGAATTCAATACGCACAAAATCGCTCGGGGTATCCCCGGTGTTTTCGACCTCATGGGTTTCCCTGACCGCGTACCAGAGCCGGAAGCTACGAGCTTTGACTGCCGGTCTGGTGACCGCGCCGTAACTCAATCCGATATGCTTGAAGATGACCGGACCGCTGTCGTTCAAATAAACGTAAGCGGCCGCCGTCGCCGGGTGGTCGTGTTCGGGAATCTTCTCTTTCGCGCCGTAATGCACGCGAAGAACTTTGACCCAATCGTTCTCGAAATCGAGTTTGTAAGCCTGCGGCGCGACTTTCACGGGGTCTTGAGCGAACACCGGGAGCGCGAGCAGGGAAATGAGCGCCAGGCGCCAAAAGCACGACATATATTCACTCCTTAAATGTTTATTGAGTTGCGAGTCGCGGCCCGCTTGTCTGATGGATCATACAACATTCGACGTGGTTTGGCGGCAGGTTGATATCCCGGATTCGAAAGAAAAAGGAGGCGGTCTGCTGACCGCCTCCTGGTGTGTCTGTAGGTTGTGTTCTCGCGCCGGTCCTTAGAAGTTCAGCCGCAGCGCCATTTGAATGACGCGTGGATGGCTGCTGAAGACAAGATCGGGGCGGTTGAAGAGCGAGGGGTTGAGGTCGATTCCGAGCAACGCCGTCGCCCCCGCTCCGGTCTGTCCAGTCGCCTCTACGCCGTTAACCGAGCCGGGCGTGTATTGCGCGTGGTTGAAGGCGTTGTAAAAGTCGGTCCGGAATTGAATCTTGACCGACTCGGTGATCTGGAAGTTTTTGAAGATCGAGAAGTCTAAGTTGCTGATGCCGGGCAATAACAGCGTATTGCGTCCGGTGGTGGCGAGAGCGCCAGGTCCGGCCTGGATATATTGCGCATTCGGGTTAAGAGCCAGATATCCGACCGTGCGCTGATCATCCGAAAGAATGCAATTCCCGTCCGAATCAACTCCCGGGCAGGTCTTCAAGAGTGGCGTCACCGCGCTTGCGGTATTCTTTACTCCGCGTCGAGTGATTCCTGAACAGGTACGAGAGATTGTTGACCAACTGGTAGTTGTTCTCGACTCCGAACTGCGATTCTTCAATGTCTTGACGTATATAGATCACCCAAGGCATTCTGCCTTTTTGAATCAGCATGCAGAAAATTGAATTTATTTGGTGAGATAAAGTACGAGGACAGGCAATAATCACAATGACAACCAAGCTTTATTGGAATGATTCACATCTGACACGCTTCAACGCCAGTGTTGTCGACTCCTGGCTGGAAGGTTCCCAACACATCATCGCGCTTAATCAATCCGCATTCTATCCCACCGGAGGGGGGCAGCCCTGCGACACCGGCTCGATCAACGGGATCCGCGTGATTGGCGTCGAGATTGACGGCGACGGGCGGATATTGCACCGCCTGGACTCGAACGTCTCGTTTGCCGCAGGCGAAGAAGTCGCCTGTGAGGTCGACTGGCGCCGCCGCCGCGAAATGACGCAGCAGCACACGGGCCAGCACATCCTATCGCAAGCCTTCTTCCGGCTTTTCGGCGCGGAGACAAAAGGGTTCCGCATCAATGACAGGGAGGCGGAAATTGATCTGACGCTGGAAGCTCAGCCTGAGGAAATCGAGAGCGCGATCGCTCGCGCCGAAGAATTGGCCAACGAGGTGGTCTTCGACAACCGCGAAATTCGCGCTTACCAGGTCACGCCGGCGGAGGCCGCCGCGCTGCCGCTGCGGAAAGAGAGCTCCGTCGCCGGCTGCATCCGCGTCATAGAGATCGCTGATTACGACTGGTCGCCGTGCGGCGGCACGCACGCCAAACGCACGGGCGAGGTCGGGTTGATCGCCGTGAGGGGGTGGGAACGCGCCAAGAAGATGACGCGCGTTCGTTTCCTTTGCGGAGTGAGGGCATTGAACGATTATCGCGAAGCCAATCGCTCGGTCGACGCGATAGCTCGGAAATTTACCGTCGGCAGGGAAGAGGCTGAATTCTCAGTGGCCAGATTGCTCGACGAGAACAAGCGCCTGTCACGTCGATCGAGAGAACTGGCGGGGATCGTCGCAAAAGTCGAAGCTCAGGAAATGATCGAAGCGGCGACGGCGGCCGGCGAAACGCGAATCGTTTCGAGAATCTTTGAAGACCGAGACATCGAGGAACTGAAACTGCTGGCTCATCGCCTGGTTGACGGCGATAACGTGGTCGCGCTGCTGGCGTCGAAAGAGAACGGGACGGCCAGACTGGTCTTTGCGCGGTCCGCAAATCTTTCAGCCGATATGAACGCGCTGATGCGGGCGGCGTGTGATCGCCTGGGCGGGCGCGGCGGAGGCAAGCCCGATTTCGCGCAGGGCGGCGGGCCGAATCTGATTGAAATCGACAAGGCGCTGGAGGAAGCCGGAACGATTTTCAAAGCCTGAAGTCTCTGGGAGAACACAAAAAGCACAAAGGAAGAACACAGAAAGCACAAAACTATCAATATGTTTCTTTGCGCTTTTTGTGTTTTTTCCTTGTGCTTTTTGTGTTCCAGATGTCGTTGCGTCAGAGGGCCTTTATCACAAGATAAAGCAGAAAAATCACAGCCATGGCCAGTAACACGGTCAACCCGCCATAGACCGCCATGGTAATTTTCTCCTTTTTGGCGATCTCTCGATTGCCGCCGAGTGGCGATGAGCGTTTCCATGCAATTATCGAACCGTCCGGATCGGCGCCGCTGGCGCTGAAGTAGGCCTGCAACTCAGTGGTTCCGCTTACAAATTCGGCGAGTTTACGTTCCGCTTCCGCCTTCGAGGCGTTCGCCGCTTTCAACGCCGCATCCATTTCAGCGAGCCTGCGTTCGGCCTCGAAGATGGACGCGGTCTTTTCATTATCGGCGCGAGATTCCGACTCCGCGAGCCTTCTTTCGATTTCGTCCCGGACTCGCCTCTCCGCTTCGAGTTGCGCGTAGAGTTGTTGGACCTGATCCTCCGCGCTGGTCTGTGAAATAGCGTTTTCCCTGGCTTTGACGGCGGCCTCAGCCTCTTCAAGGTCGGCCTTGAACCTGGTCCAATCCATTTCCAATTCGCTTTTGAATTTGTTTTCCAGCGCCTGGGCTCTCTGCTCGGCTGACATCCGCATCTCGATCTCGAGCGTCAGCCTGGCCTCAGCGTCTTCGCGTTTGATCTCGGCCTCTTTCGCGCGCGCCTCGGCTTCGCGCGCCGACGATTCCATTTCCCGGGCCGACTGCGCGGCGATGGCTGCCTTCTTATCGCTTTCGCGGAAGCCGGCTTCCAATTCGATGATACGCGTTCTGGCCTCTTCAAGGGCGATCGCGGTCGATTCGGCGATGGCCGTCTTTTCACCCAGGTTGCGAGCGGTGTTAATCAATTCGGCTTCGAGGGCGAGCGCGTTGGATTCCGCGGCGACGGCCCTGTCATCCATTTCGCGATAGCCAACCTCCAATTCGGCGACTCGCTTTTCGGCTTTCTCCAGAGCGAGCGCGATCGGCACAGCCGCGGCGGCCTTTTCCTTGAGGTCCTGGAGAGCGGTCTCCAGTTCGGCGATGCGATTTTCAGCCGCCGCGACCGCGGCCTCGGCCGACCTCGCGACTGCGGCCTTCCCCTGGGCTTCGCGGAATCTGCTTTCCAGTTCTCCCACGCGCCTTTCAGCCTCGTCAAGGGAAGCGGCCTTCACCTGTAGTTCATTGATTCGGGTTTCCAGTTCGACAATGTAGTTCTCGGCTTCTTCGAGCGCGCGCGAGGACGCCTGAGCCTGGATTCTGGCGTCTTCCTTGAACCTGGAGAGCGCCGTTTCGGTCAGCCTGAGCGACTCGGTTTCCTGTTTGAGCCTCACCTTGGTCTCCGCCAGGGTCAGCTCCGTCTCCAGACGCGACAGGTCTGCGGCCTGGGCGGCCGTGAGCCGCTGCTTGTATTCCTCTTCGATCTCTCCCACCCGCTGTTCGGCCAGGAGCCGCAGCGCCTGCTCCTGTTTGAGTTTGGCTTCGATCTGTTTGTATCTCTCAATGGCCTCTCGCTCTCTCTCCTCGGCCTCGCGAGCGCGGGCGATGATTTCGGCCCGCAACTTGTCAGACCTCGCCCCCGATGTTTCTCCATTGTCGGAATGATCCGCTGATTCCGTCCCGACCCTTTCCTGCATGAGAGGGTCGCTGGAAAAAGGATCGTTGTTTTTCCGAGCGTAAACGTCTTTCATGAATTTATCGAATGGATGAATCGCGGAGGCCTTCGGCTGTTCAAGCTCTGTCTCAGTGACTTTGTCTGTGGGCATCATTAAAGTTACTCCTGATTTTCGATTCGTTCGCCAGCGCCGAATGGCGCGGAATCTAAATCGCAAATTCCAATGGGCGCGCCGTATCGAATAGAGCGCGGGGGGCCATGGCGATGTACCTCATTAATCGACATTCGACGGTGGGGTATCGTATATCTTTCATCCAGGACATTTATCTCGAATATTTTATCCAAGCCGTTTCAAGATAACATTATGATTAGATGGGACATTTAACACAGAAACATGGTCTCAAGTCAACTTCTTTGCGAGATGATTTGTCGCCCCATTTTATTTCCTGATCTGCCTAATGGCGTTACGGATAAACCCTTGTTTGGGAGGAATATACTGGCCGCCGGCATCGGCTTCCAGGATCGCGACGGCTTCGGCTTTGATGGCGGCGAAAAACTGGCCTGCCATCATCTTCGCCGTCGATTGAACCATCCTCTGTCCCACCCCTGCAATGGTTCCGCCGACGGCCGTCTCGCCGGTGTAATTTACCACAGTTTCCTCGCCCTGTTCGGTCAGATCGATCAATCCTTCCCCCTTCAGGAATCCCGCCGCGCCTTTTGCGTCGACGATCATTTTATAATGTTCAGGCTCACGCATCGCTTCCAGCCTGATCGAACCCGTGAAGACCCCCTTGATCGAGCCGACGCCAGCTTTCAAAACTATCCTGTAAGAGCCGTCCTCGACGGCTTCGAGCGATTGGCATCCCGGGATGCAGCGCCGCAGAATCTCAGGATCGGTCATTAGTTGATAGAGCGATTCACGCGGCGCTTTTATCGCGTGAGAACCTTCGATTTTCATTCGGATCACCTCATCATATGAGAAAGTATGTTTGAAGCATGCCGCCCATGAGATTATACTTCGCCAAGGTCTTTCAGACCTAAAAAAACAATCAACGCTTAAATCATGACAACATCCAAGGTTTTTCCTTTTCCGCGAAGGTTCAGGGGGCTCCCAGGTTTCATCTTCCTGATCATTTTTGTCGCGGTGTTTTCGACCTGTAAGAAGGCGGCCGACCCGGTGGGCCTCTGGCGTGGAACCATCATAACCAATTCCGGCGAGGAGGTCGCATTCACGCTCGAAGTCAAACGCGAGGGCAATGGAATCGTCGGGGCGCTCATTAACGGAGACGACCGGACGGTCTCGACGAGCGGGGCGTTCGAGGGCGACACGCTCAAATTGCGATACGACTTTTATGACGCCGAACTCATCGCGGTAATCACCGGCGACGAGTTAGGCGGGGGATTTACGCGACAATGGCAAAAACAACTCCTGCCGCGGAAGTTGCGCGCCACACGCGTTACCGCTTCCGCCGGCGCGGCGCAGGCCGCTTCGATTCAGTCGAACTCCTCTCAGGACATCAGCGGCGATTGGATGATACGAGCAGGCGCCGAGCCGAAGGTCAGTTTCTGGCGCGCGGCGTTCAAACAGCGGGGCTCGGAGGCCAAAGGCACGATCATTCCCGTTTCCGGCGATTGGGGAGAGATGACCGGCTCTTTTGAAAACAACCAACTGACGCTCAACCGTTTCGATGGGATCAATTGCCGCGTCCTCAAAGCCAGGCTGACGCCGCAGGGAACGCTCGAGGGCTTCGTCGATTTTGGCCTTTTCGAACCGAAGCGCAAAATCGTCGCCGAGCGCCTGACGGCCGAGAACAAGGCGAGCGTGGCGAGTCTGCCGGATCCGAACAACTACACGCGAATGAAGAACCCGACCGAACCGTTCCGATTCAGCTTTCCCGATCCGGACGGCAGGATGGTCTCTTCGACCGACGAGCGGTTCAAGAACAAGGTGGTGATCGTCACGATCACCGGCAGCTGGTGCCCGAACTGTTACGATGAAGCGCCGGTCCTGCAGGAATTTTACGACCGCTACCGCGATCGGGGTTTGGAAGTGGTCGCGCTCTCATTCGAATACACGGGCGACGCGGCGCGAGACACCAGACAAGTCGCAGCTTTCGCCAAACATCTAGGGGTCAAGTATCCGACTCTATACGCCGGCGGCGTTGAAGACGCCGAAAAAACTCTCTCTCAACTGGAAAATTTCGGCGCGTATCCGACGGCGATCTATATCGGGCGCGACGGTCTGGTGAAACACATCCACGCCGGTTTTGAAGGCAAAGCCACCGGCGATAGGTTCATCAAGCTGAAATCTGAAATCCAGGCGTTGATCGAAGACTTATTAAACCAACAATAGGACAGATAGGACAAATAGGGCATATCTGTCCTATTTGTCCTGTCTGTCCTATTCAAAGGAGAAAACACTATGCCAGACGGAATCAATCGCAGGGAATTTATCAAGACCGGCGCCGGAGCGAGCCTGACGCTGGGGATGGGCCGTCGCGCCGGAGCGGCGTTCGACAACACCGACAGTCCGAACGGGCGAATCACTCTCGGTTTCATAGGGACCGGCGCGAGAGCGCATCAGGTCATGGACGACGTGATGAGGGTTCCAGGATTCGAGATTGTCGCGCTCTGCGACGCCTACAAAGGGCGCCTC
>DASUFM010000606.1:0-6854 GCA_036274535.1 Blastocatellia bacterium | reverse complement strand
GGCGTTCTCTCTCTGCCCTAGCGCGCGCAGTTTCACGGTCAGTTCGCGCGGAAGTAAAAAGTCATGCCTGGCTCCGCGATAGGACGGCACGGCAGGCCGCGCGCGGTCCGCAGGCAACTCCAGTATCGGTAATGGACCATTGAGCTTTCGGCTCCAATAAGCGAACTGCTCCGCATATTCCTCGCTTTCAAGCCATTGTAGCTGCCAGCAGGCATAGTCCGCGTATTGCACGCGCAACTCCGGCAGGCTCGGGGGCAGCCCCGCTTTGTAAGCCCGGTATAGTTCAACGAACTCTCGCACCAGCAAGGCGATTGACCAGCCGTCAGAGACGATGTGATGCATCGTAAGCTGCAACAGATGGTCCGATTCATCGAGCCTCAGCAGCGTCACGCGAAACAGCGGCCCCTCGGATAAGACGAACGGACGCCGCGCGTCTTCCCCGGCGATTCGCAAGGCTTCTGCTTCACGCTCCTCCGGGGACAGGCGCTGAAGATCGAGCAACGGCGCGGAGACCGGCGCCGAAGGCTTTATCAACTGTCCCGGACGCCCATCAATCGCAACGAATACGGCGCGCAATACTTCATGCCGGTTGACTATCTCGCGCAGACAGCGTTCGAGCAGGGCCGCTTCGAGCGGCCCTTTGAGCCGCAGCGAGAGCGGAATATTGTAGAAAGGATTTTCCGGTTCGAGCTGGTCCAGGAACCAGAGCCGCCGCTGCCCGGAGGAAAGCGGCATCGGCTCGGTTCGCGCAACCGGCGCAAGCCGCAACGCCTGGCTCGCAGATTTAGGCGATACCGTTTTGCAGAGCGATTCGATGCGTTCACTGAGCGAGCGTATGGTCGAATATGCGTAAACATCTTCGAAATCAAGCGTCACTCCGAACTCTTCGGCGATGGCGTTGGTTAATTGGGTTCCAATCAACGAATCTCCGCCCAACTCGAAATAATCATCATCGCGTTTCAGCTCATATACCTTCAGCGCATCGCCCCAGATGCGCGCGAGCCTTTCTTCCGTTTTCGCGCCGTCTCCATCGAGCAGGACCGGTGTCGGTCGCTCCGAAACCGGCTCGCCCACGCTCTCGGCATGCCCGGAAGCGACCGTCGCCTGCCGGACCGTAACGGGAACCCAGCATCTCTTCTTTTCAAATGGATAGGTTGGAAGCTCCACTCTCCGGCGCATCTGTTTGGCATATAGAGGCTTCATGGTAAAGCTGGCGCCGCGCAGATATAACTCAGCCACCGCCGGCCACAGTCCTACGCAAGTCTTATCCACAAGCGATTGGATCACTGTAAATTTTGTGGCGTCCGTGGATAGATTGCGCACCGCATGTGTAAGCGCCCCGCCCGCTCCCATTTCGAGGAAGAGCGGCGGATAAGGATTCGAGATCCGGGAGATAACGGCCTTCAGCCTGGCATGATCAAGAGGCAAGTAATCATTCTGACGGAGCGCTTCTTCTATCCCCTGATCGAATGGCAGCCGGCCGGTCAGAACAGCGACCGCCTTGTTCCCCGCCCCGGCGCCGATCAATTTATCGGTTTGGAGCTGGCATGAGTTCCAGAGGTGATAAAGCGCAAACTGGAAATTGAACAATGCCGCCGCTTGATTGACCGTTCGGCCGCCGATCCGGGCAAGGCATTGTTGATAGCGCTCAGCGAAGACTTCGAAGTCTCGCGGCAGCTTCTCGCACACGCTCTGTTCAGGCGCGGCGTCGCCGGAGAAGAGGAAAACAACCGGCGTTTGTTTTTCCACAACGGCGCGGCAATCCCCCTTCTCGCCCTGAACGGACGCCTCTCGCAATCTGACGGCTAATTCCTCCACGCTCCGAACTACACATGCGAAACGACAGCTGTAAGCGTCGCGCCCTACGTTCAAGGTGTAAGCCAGATCGGCCAGGGCAACGTCGGGCGATTCCAGGCGCCGCCGCAGGTTTTCCAAGTAATGGGCCAGCGCCGCCTGCGTTCTGGCGGAAAGCGTGATCAGTTCTTCCGCCGGCGGTTGAGTCGTTGGCGTCCGGGCAGGAGGCGCTGGAGCCTCTTCGAGCACGACGTGGGCATTGGTGCCGCTCAACCCGAATGAACTGACGCCGCATCGGCGTGGCGTCCGCTCATCCACGGTCTCCCACTCGCGCAACTCCGTATTGACCACTACAGGCGAAGCGGCGAAATCGATCAGGGCGTTCGGGCGATCGAAATGAAGCGACGGAAAGATCTTTTTATGACGAAGACTGAGCGCGCATTTGGTTAATCCGGCGATCCCCGCCGCCGACGCCAAATGGCCAATGTTCGTTTTGACCGAACCCAAATAGCAAAACTGTTTGCGATCCGTAAATTTCCTGAAGGCCGCCTTGAGGCCTTGTATTTCTATGGGGTCGCCGAGTTTCGTGCCGGTGCCATGGGCTTCTATAAGCTGAAGCGACTCCGGAGCGACGCCGGCTTCCCTCCACGCGCGAAGGATGACCTCCGTTTGGGCCTGCGGGCTCGGCGCTGTCAAACCGTTCGAGAGACCTCCATCCTGGTTGACAGCGCATCCCCTGATGACGGCATGTATGTGATCTCCATCAGCAAGCGCATCCTCCAGGCGTTTGAGCAGCGCAATTCCGCCGCCTTCGCCAAAGCCCGTCCCATTGGCGGCGTCATCGAAGGCTTTCACTTTGCCGTCGGGCGCGAGAATGCCGATGTCAGCCGCTCCCAAAGCATCTTCAAGAAAAAAGAAGTTTATGCCCCCAGCCAGGGCGTAATCCACTTCGCCCGATAAAACTTTGCGATAGGCTTCCGTGACGGCGACCAAAGATGAAGAGCAAGCAGTGTCAATGACCAGCGCCGGCCCACGCAGGTCTAATGTATAAGCGATGCGACCGGCGAGCGCCGCCGGAAGGTTGCCAGTCACGGCTGTCGGGTCCACCCTGCCCGAGTCGAAGAGTCGCCGGTAATCGTTGTTTGAAGCGCTGACGATGACCGCCGTATAGCTTCCGCGAAGATCCTGCAAACTGTAACCGGCGTTTTCAATCGCCGTACAGGCCAGTTGCAGCAGCCAGCGCTGCTGCGGGTCCGTGTATTCCGCCTCCTTCGGCGAAATATTAAAGAACCCGTAGTCGAACTCGTCTATGCGCTCGATGGAGGCCAGCGATCGTCTATCGTTCGACAGTATGCCGCCGGATAAAGCCACTCTCTCCTCCGGCAGCGGACGCACGCTGTCTACCCCCAGACATAGATTCCGGTAAAACTCGTTCAAGTCAGCGGCTCCAGGATAAAGCCCGCTGAGCCCTATAATGGCGACGCCTTTTGACATATATCCACCTTTTAGTCCAATCCCGCTTCGGGCAAGTTACAGTTCAATCCCCTGCAACCCAGGCGCGGCCTCCGTCGTTTGGGAAGCGGCGTCCAGAAAAGAGCTGATCGCTTCGACAGTGTTGTGATTAAAGAGATCGACAACCGTCAGCGCGCCTGGATACGCTTCCTGTAGCATGCGAAAGATGCGGACGATTTTGAGGGAATCTCCACCGATGTCAAAAAACTTGTCATGAACGCCGATGCGATCCAATCCCAAAACCTGGCGCCAGATTCCGACTACGGTTCGCTCCGTAGGCGTGCGCGCCTCCACATATGGTTCTTCACGCTTCGATGGCGAAACGTGAGGTATGGGCAGGGCGCGCCGGTCAACTTTGCCGTTGGCCGTCAATGGCAGGCTCTCCAATACGATGAAGACCGCCGGGACCATATAATGCGGCAATTTCTCTTTGAGGAAAGCCCGCAACTGAGGCGCATCGGACGACGGCTCCAACCCGCGCGCCAGTTCGTCGCTCCGGCCCCCGAATTGATTGGATTGATTGTCATTTTCCAGTCGGCGAGGCGTGACATAGCATGTCAAAAGTTTTTCGCCGTGTTCGTCTTCGTGATCCAGCGCCAGCGCTTCGGCCACCAGCGGATGGTCTCGCAAAACGGATTCAATCTCTCCCAGTTCGATGCGAAAGCCGCGAATCTTGACCTGATGATCGATCCGCCCCAGAAACTTCAGCGCGCCGTCCGGCAGATAGGAGACCAGATCGCCGGTCCTGTACAGCCTCTCCCCGCAGGGGCCGAATGGATCCGGGACGAAAACTTCCGCCGTGCGCTCCGGCGCCCCGAGATAACCACGCCCGACTCCCACGCCGCCGACATACAACTCACCAGGAACGCCGACCGGCACGGGCTCCAGACGCTTATCCAGCGCATACATGCGCATGTTAGCGATAGCTCGTCCGATCGGTATGCCCATTACGCGTTTGGGTAAGGCTTCAGCGATGGGATGATGCGTCACGTCATCCGAACACTCGGTCGGACCGTAAGCGTTCAGCATGGGGATAAACGGATAGAGCGCCTGCCATTTTCGCACAAGCTGTGGAGCCAGGGCTTCGCCAGTGGCGATCAGCCAGCGCAACGCTGATAAACGAACCTTTGGGGCGCCTCCGGTCGCCGCTTCCTCCAGCATCTCCCGCAACAATGAAGGAACCACTTCGAGAATCGATATCCGCTCTTCATCGACCAGCGCCAGCAGCCCCAGCGGATCGTGTCTCAGTTCGTCGTTGATGACACGGACGCCGCCTCCCACGAGCAGCGCGGCCAGAAATTGCCAGACCGAAATATCAAAACATTGCGATGCGTTTTGCGCGACAGTATCGTCTCCCGTCAATCCCAGATCGTCCACCTTGGCGAAAAGATGGTTCATCATGCCGCGTTGTTCGATCATGGCTCCTTTCGGCGCGCCAGTCGAACCTGAAGTGAATAAGACATAAGCGAGGTCGCGAGGCGAGTTTCGTCCGGCAAGGTTCTCTTCCGACGCCTCAACAGCGAGCAGATCCTCGATGACAAGCGCCCGGGGACGCGACTCATCTTCCAACTCGAGCAACGCGCTCTCCATTTCGCCGCCAAGCTTCGCTGAGACGAGAGCCAGCCGGCAACCGCCGCGCGATATGATCTGGCTCAAACGCTTCGCGGGATACGCCGGGTCCAAAGGCAGGTAAGCTCCCCCGGCTTTGAAGACCGCAATGATCGCCGCTAACAGTTCCCACCCCCTATCCGATAGGAGCGCCACGACCGTGTCCGGGCCGACCCCTTGCGCAAGCAATGCCCTGGCCATCCGATTGGCCCTCGCGTTCAGCTCCGCATATGACAGTCTGGTCTGATCCGTCACCACGGCCGTCGCTTCCGGAGTCGCGGCGACCTGTCGTTCAAAAAACTGATGGAAGCACAGGTCGAGCGGGTATTCCTTCGCCGTCTGATTCCAATCCATGACCAGTTGGCGCCTTTCAGCAGCGCTTAACAATGGCAGACATGAGATGTTTTGCGACGGCTCACGCATGGCGCCTTCCAACAATGTCAAATAATGCGTGGCCATGCGCTCTATGGTTTCAGGCGCAAACAGATCGGTATTGTATTCAATAGCTCCGATCAAAGCCCCGTTCTTCTCCGCCAGCGTGAATGTCAAATCGTAAGCCACCGCATCGGGATCGATGGGTAGCGGCGTGAGCCGAACATGAGGCAGCCTCAACTCCTCCAGGGGGAAGTTTTGCAGTCCGAACATCACCTGAAAGATTGGCGGGCGGCTCAGGTCGCGTTCCGTTTGCAGAACATCAACCAGCTTTTCAAAGGGCAGGTCCTGATGCGCATAAGCTCCCAGCGAAACGCGCTGGACACGCGCGAGCAACTCTTGAAAAGTCGGATCGCCGGACAGGTCCGTGCGAATAGGCAGCGCATTGATAAAGCATCCGATCAATCCTTCCGTCTCCAGGCGATGACGATTGGCCACCAGCGCGCCGGTGATGATGTCTTCCTGCCCCGCATAACGGCATAACAGCGCCTGCAAAGCGCCGAGCAGCGTCATAAACGGCGTGGTTCCCATCTGGCGATTGAGCGCCTCCAGCCCATCCATCAAATCCGCCGGGATCGTCAAAGGCGCGCGCGCGCCGTTGAACGTCTGCACTGGCGGGCGCGCGTAATCCAGCGGCAGGTTAAGCGTGGGAAGTTCGCCGCTTAACTGTTCACGCCAGTAAGCGAGCAACTCCTCCAGAAATTCTCCCTGCAAGACGTCTCTCTGCCATGCGGCGTAATCAACATACTGGATTGGCGGCGGCGGCGGCGCCAATGGTTCGCCGGCCACGACAGACGCGTATAAAGCTCCGACTTCTCTGGTCAACACCCCCATGGACCAGCCATCCGCCACAATGTGATGAATCGTTATCAGCAGAACATGAGACTCCGTATTCAACCTGAGCAGACGCGCGCGTATTAACGGCCCTTGCATGAAGTCAAAGCCCGTATGAGACTCCTCCCTGGCCAGCCGCATTACCTCCGCCTCTTGTTCCGCCTCCGGCGCCGACTCAATGGCGACAACCGGCAGCGGCAATTCGGCCGGATTTTCCGGCAACGCCACAACTGGCTGTCCGTCTTTGATTGCGAATCCGGCGCTCAGTATCTCGTGCCGGCGAACGACTTGATTGAGACTGTATCCGAGCGCGTCTATGTTCAGATCCCCATCCAGACGCATCGCCGCCGACATATTGAAAAGACTGCTGCCGGGCTGCATCAACTCCAGGAACCATAATCTTTCCTGGGCGAATGAAACAGGAAGCGCGCCACTTCTATCCACGGCGGCGATCCGTGGGAGAGAAACCTTTTGGGGTCCTTTCGCCTGCTCAACGCGCCGCGTCAACGCGGCGACCGTCGGATCTTCAAACAGAGCCCTGAGGGGCAGTTCAACCTGGAAGGCCGCCGCAATGCGCGAAATGACCTGTGTCGCGAGCAACGAATGCCCGCCCAGATCGAAGAAGTTGTCATGAACTCCAATTCCTCTTACTCCCAACACCTCTTCCCACACCT
>DASUFM010000605.1:0-11497 GCA_036274535.1 Blastocatellia bacterium | reverse complement strand
GATGATGTCGCTCAACATGCTGATCGAGTTCGGAGACGCTTTTGATTATACGGCGGCCGACTTCTCCGGCTGGTGCCGGCAGGCAGGCTTTCGCGAGACGGAAGTGATTCCGCTGGCCGGCCCGGCCAGCGCCGGCGTCGCCTACAAATGAACCACGTACTGATTTGGCTGATATGGGCGTGACGGATATTATATGCGGCTACAATTGATATCTCATAAAGGAGTGATCATTAGTGTTTTCACCAGCGGAAGATAATTCACCACGATATGATGAACGCCCCTGGGGCAATTTTACGGTCCTCGACGAAGGCGAGGGCTACAAAGTAAAACGGATCGAGGTGCTGCCGGGGAAACGGTTGAGCTATCAGAAACACGCGCGGCGCGCGGAGCACTGGTTCATCGCGCGGGGCGTGGCGAAGGTTACGCTGGACGACAGGGAGATCATTCTCAAAGCCGGCGAATATGTCGACATCCCGGTTGGCGCGGCGCACCGCATCGAAAACCCCGGCGAGGAGAAAGTAGTCTTTATCGAGGTGCAGCGCGGCGATTATCTGGGTGAGGATGACATAGTGCGGTTGCAGGATGATTTTGGGCGGGCGCGGTGAGCCGGGCTCATTTTTTCTCCATACTCTTAGCCAGAGTCTGTTTGGCCATCTCTTTCGGCACGCTGATCACGGCATCGATGCGTTTCCCCGTGCGCCTGACCTTCAGATTGTTGAGCATGACCATGGCGGCCTCATCGTCGGCCTTTTTGAAACGCGCGGCCAACAATGCGATGTCCGCCAGATTTTTGAGGTTAATGGCGTCGGATTCGTTGCTGGTAAAACCAGTGACGATCAATTGCGCGATCTGGTCGATCTCCAGAACCATGGTGATCGAAGTCAGTTTAGAGAGGGGACCGAGCGCGCGGCTTTCACTGACCGCGGCCAGGATCGCCATCGCGGATTCGTCTATCTCCGGAATGCCTGATGAAACATGCACCCGATAATTGGAGAGCGTGCCGTCGGGATTGACTGAGCCTGTAACGCCGACTCTGAATTTGCTGTCGGGAATGATCAGCTTGCCATCTTGCTTCGCCTGGTAAAGCCTTTGAATCTGGTCTTTGATCGGTTTCGTGTTGATTTTGCCGAAACTGCCGTAACCACTCGGATTCGGCGTCGGCTTCGGTTCGGCGTTGGCCAGGTCCGCTTTCGCCTTCTCTTCGGCTTTGGCTCGTTCCTCGGCGGCGCGTTTTTCGGCCAGCTCGCGTTCGCGCTTTCGGCGCGCTTCCAGACGGCGGATGCGCTCCTGTTCTTTTTTCAGTTCATCGAGCGAGGCGGTTTTTTTCGGCGCCTGGAAGCCGGCGTAACCGGGCGGGTATTTCAGCCGTTTGGAGAAATCGATCAAAATCCTCTTGTCATAGGCCTCGTCGACGTACTCGAAATCGCTGAATCCCATCGCAATGCGGACGATCGGAGCGATCCGGATCGCCAGCACAATAACCACGTGCGCGAGGATGGAAAAGATGACCGCAATCATCAGCCCCTTTGCGCGCGAAGGATATTTGATATGGGTAATCATCTGACTTTGATCCGCCACTCGCCTTCCATCCTGTAAATCGCGGACGGGCTCAACTCCTCCTTGAGCCGCGCCAGCATCGGAATGCGATCGGGGGCCACGGTCCATTTGGCGTAATTCGACAGATAGCGCTTCGCTTCGTTGTCCGCCTGCGTCGCCTCCGCCCGCTGTCCTGACGCCTCCAGGGCTTTCGCCAGCAAAAACTGCGCTTCGCCGTCACGAGGGTCAGCCTGAGTGACTACGCGCAGGCTCTGAACGGCTTCGGCGAAATTCTGCGCGCGCCACTGCGCGTACCCTAGATTGAAGCGGCAAAGCAGGTCGTTCGGACTTTTCTCCACCGCGCTGCGAAAAAGCTGCAGCGCTTTCTCGTTGTCGCCCTTCGCCAGCAGGGCCGCGCCGGTGTTGTTCATCGCTTCCAGGCTCGGAATTAACACGATCATACTCGCGAATGCGAACGAGGCCTCGTCCGCGTCTCCGGCCTTGTACGCGGCAAGGCCGAGATAAAAGAGACTCTCGTTGTAATTCGGGTCGCCCTTGCTCATGCGCTTGAGCAGTTTCGCGGCCTCGGCGAAATCGGCCTGGCGGTAATAAAGGAGGCCGAGTTCATAGATCGCCTGAGGGAAGCGCATGGCCTCGCCCGAACTTTCGCACTCCTGAATGGCGCGCTGCAGAAAAGACTCGCGCAGTTTCAAGTCGCGCGTCTGTACGCCTTTGACGAAACTCTCATAAGCGGCAGGCGGGACATGCTTCGCGCGTCGAATTATATCTTCCTTCGAAAAAGGCAGCGAAGGGTTGCGCTCGTAAACGATGTTCCAGGCCAATTGTCCCTGCCAGTCCTGCAAATTTGAAAGTGAACCGCTGTAATTGAACGTTTTGGCGGCCGCCAATCGCCCTTCCTGCGTGTCGATCAGGCGCGCGGTAATCGATATCGTGACGTCTTCATTGCTCTCGCCGATGTCGAACTCGCCGACGAGCGCCAGATTGGCCCGCGCCGCGCCGGCGACGCGGATCATCGCGGCGCGCGTCAACAGATCGCTTGGGCTCAGACGCATTTTCTCGAACGCCTGGTTGCGAGTCTCAATATTGACGACGCTGATCCCATGCGAGTCGAGCACGTCACTGATCAGAATCGCGAAGCTGTCGCATATCCAATTATATTTGGCTATCTGCGAGCGGTTCTCGAACGGCATCACTACGACGGCGTCAGGCGCCGCCGCCGCCGGCGCGTCTGAAGACGGACTGATAAATGAGAACCCCTGGGCGAATGCGCCGGCGCATAAAAAGGCCAATACTCCGAACACCCCGGTCATTCTCTTCGCCAATCCGAAGGCCGCAAATTGCAAAACAGTTGACCTCACAAATATAAAGTTGCGACATTGCGGAAAACAGACAGGACTTTTCACGCTTCGGCTCAATGTGCCCTATATGAAAGATCTTGAGAAATACTTTAAATCCGGTCTATTTTCATTATTCAAGAAGCGCGGGAAGTCTAACACAGCGATTAAAAGCCGAACAAGGCGCCTAAAGTACAGCGAATTCCAAATGCGCGCCCGGGACGACGAGCGTTACGGTACGGGATCGTAAGTTCGCTCCGAACTGGGGTCCGGCGTCCCTGCCGGGCCGCAAGCCCATCTCTTGATTTGCGTACCAACTAATGGCTTAGGCTCCCCGTACCGTAATGATGTACAATTTATCGCTGCAAACTTGCGGCTTCGCAAATCCAAAACTCGAAGGTGAGATTTATGTTGATTCGGAAATTACGAGACGTCTCGCGCGCGATGTTTATCGGGGCGATTTTGTTCGCCTCGCTTCACGGCGCGTTCGCGCAGGAGCAGAAACAACCTGCCGCTCCTCCTCCCGCGAAGAAGAGCAAAGGCGCCGATAGCTGCGACGGGGCTTTGGACATCGTTCCCGCAAAAGCGGCGACTTTCACACGCAAACGCCGTCCATCTAAATCAGAGACTAAATCAGCAACTAAATCAGAGGCTAAATCAGAAGCCAGGCCGGGATCAAAATCGCAATGAAAGATGAAAGTGGGCAGTTGGCAGTCATGACCGCTCACCGCCCACTGTTTCTGAGGAGCGTGAAATCGCCTTTCCGGCGGTCGTATTGGCCGGTATTAAGATTCGCCGCGCTCTAAACGTCAAGACGTATTTGCCGTCTAAAAGATGGCGAATAAACGATATGTTTTTGGAGGCCGGAAAAGGCCATTGCGGCTTGAAGTTTACGAGTCGCTCTGATAATTTCTATCTCTAACTCGACACTAAGAAATGTCCCCCCGAATCTGGAGGCAAGAAAGAAAGTAATGGCTTTAGCAAAAGAAGCTAAACTGGAATTGATTTCAAAGTATAAGACTCATGACGCGGACACTGGCTCGCCGGAGGTTCAGGTCGCGTTGTTGACCAAACGCATTAATGAGTTGCAGGATCATTTCAAGACACACACGAAAGACAATCATTCGCGCCGCGGTCTGTTGAAACTGGTCAGCCAGCGCCGCAGCCTTCTGGATTACCTGAAGGGTCGCGACATCAATCGTTATCACGATCTGATAAATCGTTTAGGTCTGAGAAAATAGTTGGATGTGTTGGCGGCGTCCGTAATCAATGGACGCCGCTTCCGTTTTGCAGCCGCACGTGACGGCAACGTAATTCCCGCCTCAACCAATCCGGGCCCCCAAAAACACACCCGGTTGAGTTGTCCCGCCCATCAGTAGGCGCCGGGAAAACGATCACAACATTCAGAGCGGTTCAACCTCCGAGCGGATATTGAGCGAACCGGTTTTGGATGCCCTCAGCGCCATTATCACTCCAGGCTGCCTGATCCGACATAATAGGAGATAAACAATGTTTTTGAAGCAAGGAATAAATTTAGGCGGCCGTGAATTCACGATCGAAACAGGCCGCATTGCGAAACAGGCTGACGGCGCCGTGCTGGTCAGCCAGGGAGAGACGGTGGTGTTGGTTACGACCGTTTCCGCCAGGCAGCCGAAGGTAGGAGTGGATTTCTTTCCGCTAACGGTCGATTATCGTGAATACGGATACGCCGCCGGGCGCATTCCGGGCGGATATTTCAAACGCGAAGGGCGCCCGACGGAGAGAGAGATTTTGACCTCGCGCCTGACCGATCGCCCGATCCGGCCGCTTTTCCCTACCGGTTATCAGCACGAAACCCAGATTATATCGATGGTCATTTCCGCCGACGACGAACACGATCCTGACGTGCTTTCGATCACCGGCGCGTCGGCGGCCCTGTACCTTTCCGACATCCCGTTCTACAACCCGATCGCCGGCGTGCGCGTCGGCCTGGTCGAAGGCAAATACGTGGTCAATCCGACGTATGAGCAACAGCGTAATTCCACGCTCAACCTGATCGTCGCGGGCAGCGAAGAAGCCATCGTCATGGTCGAGGCCGGCGCCAAAGAGGTCAGCGAAGAGGTGATGATCGAGGCTTTGCTGTTCGCCCATGGCGAAATCAGGAAACTCTGCCAGTTGCAGCGTTCGATGTACGAGGCGCTTGGAATCAAGAAGCGCGAGTTCACGCCAAAGCCTGTCAACGAAAACATGTTGAAGGAGATCGCCGAGAAATACTCGAACGAACTCCGCGAAGCCCTGAACGTACAGAACAAGGGCAAGCTCGAAAGCTACACCGCGATTGACGAATTGAAGAAGAAGGTCATCGAGGGTTATCCCGAAGACCAGCCTCAACTTCGCGAGGAAGCCGCGGAATTGTTCGATCACCTGAAAGAAGGCATCTTCCGCGATGACATTCTGAACAACCGCCGCCGCCCTGACGGCCGCAGGTTCTCCGAGATTCGCCCGATTTCGATCGAGGCGGGATGGCTTCCGCGCACGCACGGCTCGGCGCTCTTCACTCGAGGCGAGACCCAGGCGCTGGTCACCGTGACGCTCGGCACTTCGCAGGACGTGCAATACATAGACAGTCTGGAGATGGGCGAAATCAAACGGCGATTCATGCTCAACTACAATTTCCCGCCGTTTTCGGTGGGCGAGACGGGACGCGTGGGCTCTCCCGGCCGGCGTGAGATCGGCCATGGCGCTCTGGCGCAACGAGCGCTCGACGCGGTGATGCCCGAAGAAGAAGTCTTCCCTTACACCGTCCGCATCGTTTCCGACATTACTGAATCGAACGGCTCGTCCTCGATGGCCACGGTTTGCGGCGGCGCGCTCGCGCTGCTGGACGCCGGCGTGCCCATCAAAGCGCCGGTCGCCGGCGTGGCGATGGGTCTGGTGATGGAAGACAAGAAATACGCGATCCTGACCGACATCGCCGGCGCCGAGGACCATTACGGCGATATGGATTTCAAAGTCGCCGGGACGCGCGAAGGAATCACCGCGCTCCAGATGGACATCAAGGTCACCGGATTGAACGCGCAGATTCTGGCGGAAGCCCTGGAGCAGGCCAGGAAAGGACGAATGTTCATCCTCGACAAGATGAACGAAGTCATCTCCGAACCTCGCGAGGAGATCAGCAAATACGCGCCACGCATCGTCACGATGCAGATCAACCCCGACAAGATTCGCGACGTCATTGGCCCAGGCGGCAAAGTCATTCGCGGCATCCAGGAGAAGACCGGCGCGAAGATCGATATTTCAGACGACGGCCGGATCGCCATCGCCACTCCCAACGGCGAGGCCGCGGAGGCCGCCATGCAGATCATCCGCGACCTGACGGCCGAAGTCGAAGTCGGACAGACCTATCTCGGCACCGTCACCCGCATTGTCGACTTCGGCGCCTTCATCGAAGTCTTCCCGGGCACCGAAGGGCTGCTTCACGTTTCGGAAATCGCCGATTACCGCGTCCGCGACGTACGCGACGAACTGAAAGAGGGCCAGCAGCTCCTGGTTAAATGCATCAGCGTCGAAGGCAACAAGATCCGCCTCAGCCGCAAGGCGCTTCTCAAGGAAGAGAAGAGAACAAAGGGCGGACACCGGTAAATACGGAGACGGAGGGACAGAGGGAAGGAGAGACGGAGAGACAGCGCAATCCCCTCCCTCCTTCCCTCCGTCCCTCCGTCCTCTGTCTCTGTGGCTTACCTTTACATAAAAGAACCATGCGAAATCCGATCATCCTGCTGTCGATCCTGTGCGCCCTCGCCTCGGGATCGTTCTTCGTTTTTAAACAGAACTCTTCAGATTCGGCCGCTTCGACGACTCCCGGCGCCAATCTCTCCGACCCGCGCGAACGCCATCTCGCCAACATCAAACAACTGACCACCGAAGGCGAGAACGCGGAAGCTTATTTTTCGCCTGACGGTAAAAAATTGATCTTCCAGCGGACGACCAGGTACGACGGCTGCGACCAGATATACTCGATGAACATCGACGGGTCGGATATGAAATTGTTGTCGAACGGGCATGGCAAGACCACCTGCTCCTATTTCACGCCCGACAACAAACACATCGTCTACGCCTCGACGTTCAAGGCTTCGCCAGATTGCCCGCCGAAACCCGATTATTCGCGCGGTTACGTATGGGCGCTTTTCCCCGGATTCGACATCTTCATGGCCGACCTTGACGGGTCGAACGTCAAACCGCTGACGACGACCGATCGTTACGACGCCGAGGCCACGATCCGCAAAGACGGAACTATCGTCTTCACCAGCCTGCGCGACGGCGACCTGGACATCTACACGATGGACAAGAACGGCAAGAATGTGAAGAAGCTGACCAATGAGCTGGGCTACGACGGCGGGCCTTTCTGGAGCTATGACGGCAATCAGATCGTTTATCGCGCATATCACCCCGAGACCGAAAAGGAGAAGGCCGATTATCAGGCGCTGCTCAAAGACAACCTGATTCGACCGACGAAACTGGACATCTGGGTGATGAATGCCGACGGATCCAACAAACGCCGCGTGACGAAAATCGACAAAGCCAGCTTCGCTCCGTATTTCTTCCCCGACGGCAAGCGGATCATCTTCTCGTCGAACATGGACGACCCGCGCGGGCGCGACTTCGAGCTTTACATTGTCAATGTTGACGGCTTCGGCCTCGAACGCGTCACGTTTAACGACACCTTCGACGGCTTTCCGATGTTCTCGCCCGACGGCAAGAAGATCGTTTTCTGCTCCAACCGCAACGCCGCCAAACAGGGCGACACCAACATCTTCATCGCTGACTGGGTCGAATAATGAATTAGCCACAGAGTCACAGAGACACGGAGACATATAGAAAAAGAGAAGGAGAAAACGTCTCTTCTTCTCTTTTTCTTTTTCTCTCTGTGTCTCTGTGACTCTGTGGCTGATTAGCCTTAGCCGATCTTGACGCCGATGCTTTCCAGGAACTTCGTGGGTTTTTCGCCGCCGATCAGGGCGAAGACGTAGTCATTCTTGATGCGCGCGGTCTCTTTGGCCGTCTTCGGATCGCGTTCGCGCGCGCTCATCAGAACGACTTCATTGGAAGTGACCTCCTTGACGGTCTGGCCGAAGAACGCCTTGACGCGGCCGGCGTCCATGCAATCGTAGATCATCATCTTGTTTCCGAGTTTCAGATCGCTCTTGAAATTGCTGCGGATGACGAGCGAAACGGCGTTGTCGCGCCATCCGATCAACTCGGTTCCTTCCTCCGAACGGTATGCGGCCAGATCGATGGCGGCCTCGATGGCCGAGTTCCCCGCGCCGACTATGACGATGTGTTTGCCAGAATATTTGTTCGGGTCGGAGAGTTTATATTTGACGCGCTCGTCTTCGTAAGGTTTGGCCGGCTTTGGAACGTACTTGAAGCCGCACCGCTGGCAGAATTTGTAATCGCCGGTGCGTTTCTCGCCGCATTTGTTGCAGAATTGCGGCAGGACCATTCCGGTGGGAGTGACGATCATCTTCAAATCCTCGCCCGGGACATTCAATTTCATCGGCGTGCCGCGATTGCCGATGGCCAGAACGATGCGGCGCGCGCGGTATTCCATGCGCTGCTTCGTCTTATCCTGATCGGTGATGACGACGAAGACGTCGCCGTCCCGCTTCACGTCCTTGCAGCTTTCGAATTCATTGATGACCACGCCGTTCGACTTGACGGTCTCCATCCAGGAGCCGAGCATCTGCTCCTTGATCGCGCCGGGGCCGTCGAGCTTGATCCCGCCTTTGACGGGCTGATCGACGGGGTTGAAGTAGATGTACTTGCCCGCCTGATAAGTCTGCTGGATCGTCGCGGCGACTTCGTCCTGCTCGATGGCGACGTATTTCAACCCGCGCTGAGCGGCGAGCGCCGCGGCCGATAAGCCGGCCGGGCCGATGCCTACGATCGCCACGTCATAATCGGCATTGCCGTTCCCGCCCATCTGCTTGATATCTTCGGCGACGAAATCGATCACCGCGCCGCCTTCGTTGATAGCATTCTTGATCAACGGCACGCCCGACACGTCTCCGATCAGGTAAATGCCCGGCACACTGGTTACAAAGCGCCCGTCGCGTTTCGGAACTTTGCGCAGCGGGATCTTCTTGGTCGAGTTGACGACTATGCAGGATTTCGGAACCGTCGGGCATTCGACCTCGCAGCTCGTGTCTTCCATGCACTGTTCGACCGCCACCAGCGCGGCCTTCCCGTTGATTATCGCCAGCACGTCGTGCGGACATGCGTCGACGCAGGCGTGGCAGCCGATGCAGGTGCCGACGTTGATAATCGGGTGCGGGTAAGGCAGCCCCTGTGGGTCGAGTATGGGCAGGCCCGTTTTGGTCTGCCTTTCAGGTTTCTTCTCGGCCGGCGTCGCGGCGTTACGCATCTGCGCAATCACGCGCTTGCGGCTGCGCCGCGTATCGGCTACGACCAGCGAGAATCCCACGAAGACGACAAATAGAAGGAGGCCGATCCAGCCCGCCGGCGGCGCCGCGCCGTAATTGAACTGGAACCTGCCGGCGACGCCCGCGATTAAAAGACCGACCCAGCCCGCCGGCGGCGCCGCGCTCTTATCGACGATGATTTTGCCGGCATAGCCTAAGATAAGAAGAAGGACAAATAGAATCGTTGTCAAAATTAGTTGTGATCGTTTCATCTCTACTCGACCGATAAAAGCTGTTCTTTCGTTTCGATTCCCTTGCCGCGGAGCGGCTTTTGAGACTAGAGGCTGTTATTAACTTTAAGCCCGATCCGCTCCCGCCGCGCGGCGTGGTGAGCTTAGCCCCAATACCGTTCAAATAAGCTTAACCGCCTCTCTGAAAGACCTGACAAGAGACGGTGTATGACAGTGTTGTGGGCGCTTCATCTGAAAGTTTGACATCTTGCGTTTGACCACTCTTGGATTACTTCGCTGTCGGCGCTCCGGCAGCCGTTCAGCGGCCAAATCGCACAGTAACCGTTGGTGGAGTTGGTCGCGCATCGTTCGCTCCACCATCTGAAATTCAGGGATCGCGTCTTGAATAATTCTCAGCGATCCGACGAAACTCAACCGATCAGGAGCCAGCCCGGCCTTGAGGGCTGCCTCCTGCATCAACGCCCGAATCGCATAATGAGCGATCAGCAACCCATACAACTCCTGAATCACGCCCACCGGCTTTTGAGAGCGCAACGGGCGATCCGCCAACCGTTGATGAGTGTCGATCTCATCAATCGTGATCTCGATCTCCCATCGCTCGTGATAGACGCAAACCAAATCAAGAGCTGGAGCCTGTTTCTCGTCCAACAGCGTCGTGACCAATCGCTGGCGCTCGCCGTAATGAGGCCGCGCCGGATCGGTGATCTCGTAGCTGATGATCCGTACCATCAGTTTATCGCCACGCCTGCGGCGCAAGCGATCGGATGGCCGCAAGTAAGCCAGCGCCGATCCATCCGGCAATTGACGAATCACTTCCGGTTTGACCGTTGTGGGCAATTTGCCCAGCACATGCGCTTTTTGAGCCCTTGCCCGCTCGATCATATCGAAGCTGTGAAAGCCGGCGTCCCACAGTATCAGATCGCCTTCGCCGACCGAACGCATCAACCGGTCGCCGCCTCGCCGCTCACTGACGCGGCAAGGCCAAAAGCCCGCATCGAGCACGGCGCGCGTGCCGCATTCAATCAAATAGACGCCTCGTACCTGCGGAAAGGCGCTCGCGCCACGATCACTGCCCAAACGCCCAAACGCCCTGGCGTTGTCCCGGGTGTCAGGCACATCCTCGACCGTCCCATCAATCGCTTTGAGCCGCAATCCGAAAGCGAACGCGGCGGGAGCGCCTTCATTCGCCAACGGCCGGCAGACTCGACGAAACAACGCTACAATCGGACGGGCGCCGAGTTGATAACGCCGGTAACTGAGCGCGCTCGCTTCCGGCATTTTCCAGTCCGGGTCAGGCCAGATAAATCGCAAGCCTTTCCCCAATCGCTTGAAGACATGGCCAATCGAGAGCCGGCTATAGATGTGCAACGCGATGATCAACAGCACAATGGCGATCATCCCCAACCTGCGATGGCGTTGCTCAAAGGCATTCGCCTCCCGCAAGACCGCTTCAATCTCGCGCCGTGGGATCGAACCGATCAGCGCATCAAGACTCAATTCCTCGCAAAACTTCCGTTCGGTTTCTATTTCACGTATCTTGTATCCCAATCAAGGTGGCCTCCTGACAAATGTCGTGCTTGGCAGTTCGACAGTATGCCAGATGCGCCACCTTGATGGCTTATTTGAACGGTATTGGCCCTAGGCCGCAACCCGCGGGCGATCGCGCGGCAGATTCGCGAGGGCCTCGGCGGGAACATGGTCCGCGCCCTGACGATCGCCCGAACCGAGACGCTGCGCGTATATAGGCAGGCCTCGCTGCAGAACTACCAGGCGAATTCCGACATAGTGGCCGGATACTATTGGCGCTCATCAAGGTCGAGGAGGTCATGTGGCGCCTGCATTGCGCTCGACGGCACGTTTCATCCGCTCGACAGGCCGATGAGGGCGCACGTGCGCTGCCGATGCACGATGATTCCCGGCGTGAAAGGCGTCGAGGTGGATCGCGGCGTTGATT
>DASUFM010000604.1:0-3198 GCA_036274535.1 Blastocatellia bacterium | reverse complement strand
CTTTGGGGCGCCGGCGTTCGGGACCGCTTTGGTAGTCAACTTCGATTATTCGACAATGATCAGAGAGAACCCACCGGGTCTTTCGTCCCCGAAGTGTGCCCGAAGTCTGTAGGATCCAGGATGACTACCAAAGCGGTTCCAGGCAACGGCGCCTCCAAAGGCTCCGCCGTTACGATTTAAGCCCACTATTCGCTAACTTAATCTCATTGGGCTAAAGCCGGTATTCTGAACACCCTCGTTATATGAGCAAGCAAAATGTCAAAAAACTTAGCTTCCAAAGCGCTAAACGTCTCCTTTCACAGAACGCTCACTCCAGCCGCGACTGAAATGCTCTGGGCCTGAAGAGGAATTCGACAATATTTCCTTCGTGCGGCTGCAACCAGTCGAGTTGGATCGTCGGGACCGGCCCCAGGTTCAGGCGATCAATGTGTGTGGCGTCAATAAGCTGGCGTTGAAATCGCTCGTCATTAGTGATGGCGGTGCAGACGAGCGTCGCGCCCATACGTTTCAGCATTTCGTCCTGCGGGCAGGACGTCACGCTGACAAAGGGGAACATGAATTCGGTGTTGGCTAACGAGCGTTCGGGCGATTCGCAATGAATCACTGTAGGACGCAGATATCCGCAACGCTCTTTTTCCACAAGTCTGGCGCCGTATTTGGCCGTAACGTTTTCGACCCCTGATTCGCCCAGGCTGTCCTCTATGCTATGCCAGATGGCGCGCGCCGCGCCCGGCACGGTGAACGCCGCCAGAGTCGCTTCCGGGTCTTCGGGCGGCTTCGGTTCGACAGGGCCAAGTCGCTCGGCGAGCGCTTCAGCGATCTCCTTCGTATGCCGGGAGGCCCAGACGCCAGAGGTATTGATGCATCCTCGCCCGCTGTTCAGGAACACGCTGTCAGCGATCACGTCTATATATTTCTCCCAATCATCCACCACGTCATCGCCCAGCAGTATCTTGCTGAAACCGGGACCATGAACCTGAACGCGCGTGTCGCCTCTATAGCGTTCGACGGTGGCCGTGCCGCCGAAAATCATCGTGCGATCCACCCGCCGCACGACTTCGGCGCCCACGTCGGCGCCGCCCGGATAAATCGCAATCGCCTCCTTCGGCACGCCCGCTTCGATAAAGGCGGCGGCCATTCTATAAGGAGTCCACGGCTCCTGGGGGCCGGGCTTGAGCAGCAGCCCGATCTGCATCGGAATCACAGGCAGCCAAAGCGTGTGGACGCCCGGCGAATTTGACGGCAGCACCAGTCCGAGGACCGGCGTCTGTGCCTGATAGCTTACGGTCACTCCGCGAGACTCGACCCCATAGCCGCGCGACAGGATGTTCAGATCCAATCCGCGAGTCAGCGCGTCCAGGATCCGGTCCATATTCGACAGCACGAAGTGGTTTTTGGCCATGTTGGCCTTGCACATCCGCTCCGGCAGTCCCGTGCTGGCCGATTGCTGGCGGGCGAAATCGTCCGGCGTTTGCGCGCCGTCCCCTAACGGCAGCGCGCCGTTCAGATAAAGATCGGCGGCCTTCTTCATCATCTCGATCAGATCCGCGATCGGAATCTCCGCAAGCGTTGCCCGCGCGCGCGGCGCCAACCGTATGTCGCGCCCCAGCAAACCTGTGTTTGCCTGGCTTACGCGCGCCAGCTTTTCGCCGGTGATGAAATGAACCACGTCTTCGGTTTCCAGACTGGTGTAGGGCTGCCCCCACCTGAGAATAGGGATGTTTAAGATCGACATCGGTTCCTCATAGTATCTGCCACAGGGTCACAGAGCCACAGAGAAGGAGAGAAAAAGAGATAATCCCTTTTCCTGCTCTGCGCCTCTGCGCCTCTGTGGCTATTAACAAATGATCAATAAACGCCGACGGTGGTCTGGGCGGCGAGTTGTCGGAACGGACGAACTCCGCTCACTCCATCCCATGGATATTTGTCGTAGGGCCGCTCGCGCTCGCATTCATCCCTTTCCAGAAAGCCGGGAATGAAAGTCTCGCGAGTCAGCGTGGTCAGCCGCACCCGGCCGGTCTCGCCGTAATCGACAACTATATCAGGATCCTCGAACGAGACGACTTCGATGACGGCGCGCGGCTGCGGCGCGTAATAAGTGATCTTGTAGCCGTCTTCCGGCGTGACCGGCTTCGAGCAGGCCAGTCCCATCAGCGTGTTGCCGTAAGTCGGCGTTAAATAAACGCCGTCGCCCAATAACTCTTCCATCGCGAAGCGCGTGTATTGCGGCGTGAATTCGGTCCCGCCCGCGAAGATGCCGGTGATGCCCATTTCCCTGACGGAGGTCCCCATATTCTCCAGCGCCTCGGCGAGCGATTCCAGCAGTTTCGGCGTGGTGAACATGCAGCGGATCTCGTGCCCGGCGTTGAGCAGCGTCACCGCCTGATCTATCACGTGAGCTTTGTATTTCTCCAGCGCCGCGAACTCGCCCCACTTGATCAGCTTGATCACCCAGCGCGGGTCCAGGTCAACGCAAAAACAGATCCCTCCGCGGTGCTGGCACAGGTGCTCGACCGCCAGCCGCAACCTGCGCGGCCCCGAAGGCCCCAGCATCAGCCAATTGGCGCCGCGCGGAAAATACGCTTCGGGAAGCGTCTCGCTGAACATTTCATAGTCTGTGCGAAAGTCTTCGATCTGCAGGCGGCTCTTCGGCACGCCGGTCGTCCCGCCGGTTTCGAAGGTGAATAGCGGCTTGCCCTCTAATCCTTTCGGAAGCCAGCGCCGTACAGGTCCGCCGCGCAGCCATTCGTCCTGAAAAGGCGGAAACTTCCTGAGATCCTCGAAGCTATTAATCTCGCGTCTCGGGTCCCAACCGAGTTTGGCCGCGAAATCCAGCCAGAACGGGCACCCCGTCTCGGGATTGAAATGCCACTCCACGATTTCGCGCACATGAGCGTCCAGTCGCTCCTTCGCCGCCTTCTCTTTGACAGACAAGTCTGTTGCTTTATTACTCATAGCTACAAGTTCAAAAAATATTTCCTTTTTCAGTCTGCTTCAAAATAGTTCGCCTCCCCAGATTTCAGGATCGACGTCAGCGATTGTTTGAGAGAAAGTCCATTGATGACCGCCGGGGTCCTCCGCAGTGTATTGTCTTTCGCCATAAGGATAGTTGGCCGGCGGACTGATGATCCTGGCCCCGGCCCGCTCGGCGCGATCATAGTGCCCGTCAATGTCATCTACCCGGACCATCACAGAATG
>DASUFM010000603.1:0-6000 GCA_036274535.1 Blastocatellia bacterium | reverse complement strand
TCATACGGCATTGCGCGCCATGTTCGTCGGTGTAACTGACTTCGACTTCAACATGCCGGCGGACGCGGACCATAAGGTTCGGAATCGAGAAACAATCGTCCCACAATTCCATCATCTCGCGGCTGGCGCGGGTGATCGTCGGATTGATGAGCGGGAACGATTGGCCGACATTGAGAAAGATTACTCTTTGACCGACGCCGATCTGCGGAGCGGCTATCCCGCGGCCGAAGCCGTTTTGTTGGCGAAAACTGTCGAGCGTCGCGGCCAGGTCGCCGATCAATTCGCTGGTTTTGCGCTCATGTACATTGACCACCGGCGATGACGGGCGCCAGAGTTCCGGATTTCCCAGAAGCAATATTTCGCGTACGGGCATAGTATCCTCCTAAAGTTGCGGGCAGTGAATAATGGGCGGCAGGTAACAGGTAGTGGACCTCCCTTACTGCCCACTACCCACTGCCCACTACTCACACTGCCCACTTTCATCGTCTCGGGGCGTCGCAGTGGGACGCAGGGGGCCCTGCGAACGTTCAGGCGCAAGACGCCTCTGAGGGAGATTTCTATGGTTTAAAACTGATTCGGATTATGTAAGTGAACTGATTACGTCGCGCGCAGTTTAACAAACAAATTGAAGGCAGACAAACTGTACGGGGAGCGCAAGCGACCTAAGCCTTGATCGGCAAGCTTTCTGATTTATGTTCAGGTCGCTTACGCTCCCGTACCGTACCGATCGTGATCTCGTAGTGGATGGTTTTCCGGTGAGAGTCTTCAGCGTGGCTTGATCTCGCGGCCATTCACGGCGGGGGCGGCGGCCACGGCTTCTTTCAATTTCTTGATGACTTCCTGAGTTAGGTTGTGGTAATCGGCCTTGATGGTGAAGCCGGCGGCGTTTGCGTGACCGCCACCGCCGAAAGATTCGGCGACCCGGGCGACGTTGACGCGGTTCTTGGAGCGTAGGCTGATGCGGTAGGTTGAGTTGGACAGTTCGCGAAAGAATGCGACGGCCTCGACGTCGCCGACGGTCAGCGGGTAGTTAATGATGCCGTCGGAATCGTCCTCGTTGGCGCCGCTCTGTTCCAGAGCCTCTTTAGTCATGGTGATCCAGGCGATGCGGCCCGTGTCGTCTCGCTGAAGAGTCGAAAGCACGGCGCCGGCCAGCAGGACCTTGGAATAAGGATAATTGTAAAAGATCGCCTGCGATAGTTTGGCCGGTTGCGCGCCGTGGCGAACCAGTTCACTGGCGATTTTGAATGTGCGTTCCGTAGTGTTGGAGAAATGGAACGAGCCGGTGTCGGTCAGCAGCGCGGCGTAAACGCAACTGGCGATTTCCGGAGTGATCTTCGCTCCGATGGCCTTGGCGAGGTTGTAGATCATCTCACCCACGGCGGCGGCGGTCGAATCAATCCAGTTCAGGTCGCCGAAGAGTCCCGTCGTCGAGTGATGATCGATGTTGACGACGAACTGGTCCTTGAGACTCGGGAGGCCTGGCCGCGTCACGTCGCTGCATTCGATGACGAAGACCGCGTCGTATTCGCGATCGATGTCCGGCGACACGCGGACCTCATCAGCTCCTGGCAATCGCGAGTAGGCGTGCGGCACGTGGTCGCACATAACCACCTCGGCGTCCTTATTCAGCCCGCGCAAAATCCGGCAGAGGGCGAGCGAAGATCCCATGCTGTCCCCGTCAGGCCGAATATGAGAGGTGACGGCAAAGCGCTGATGTTTTTCGATCAGTTCGATAACCTGGCCTAGCATATCAATTATGTCGACCGAGGGCCGAAGATAGAGCATAGAGGATAGCGTCATCTCGTAAAACGATCCTCGATCTTCTATCCTCGATCCTCAATCTTCGATCCTCAATCCTCGGTCTTAGATTCTCGATCCTCGATCTTGATTTCATCAAATAACCGCATCATCCTCTCGCCGCGCTCGATCGAATCATCGTAAGCGAAGCTCAGTTCCGGGGTATGGCGCAATCTGATGCGCGATCCCAGAAGGTAACGGATGTAGCCCGTAGCATGAACCAGGGCTTCGAAAGCCTCATGTTTCTCATGCGCCGTTCCCAGAACGCTGACCGAGACGCGCGCGTGGCGCAGGTCCGGACTCACTTTCACCTCGGTCACCGTGGCGAATCCGACGCGCGGGTCCTTGATTTCCTGAGCGATGATCGCGCCGATCTCGTCTTTTAACTGCTCAGCCAGTCTTTCAGAACGATGAGATGACATAAGCCATTGCGGATTGCGGATTGCGGATTTTTTGAATCGCAATCCGCAATCCCTACTCCAACTTGGTCGGCGCGACCTTCTCGGTGATGAAGGCTTCGATTACGTCGCCGACCTTGTAATCGTTGAAACGTTCGACGGTGACGCCGCATTCATAGCCCTGCTGCACTTCGCTGACGTCTTCTTTGAAGCGGCGCAGGCTGCCGACGTTGCTTTCGAAGACGACCACGTTGTCGCGGATCAGCCGGGCGTGCGCCGTGCGTTTGATCGAACCGTTGATCACCATGCAGCCGGCGACGGAGCCGACTTTCGGCACGCGGATGACGTCGCGGACTTCGGCCTTGCCGATGACAGTCTCTTTGGTCGTGGCTTCCATCAGCCCGAGCATCGCGTTGCGTATCTCTTCTTCGACCTTGTAGATGATCGAGTGTAGCCGGATGTCGACGTCTTCCTGTTTGGCCGCGTCATCGGCGCGCGTTTCGGGCCGCACGTTGAATCCGATGATCACCGTCGCGGCGCCACTCTCGGTGGCGTTGGACGCGCTGGCCAGCAGCACATCGTCATAAGTGATCGCGCCGACGCCGGCGCGGATGATGCGGACTTTGACCTTTTCGGTCGAGAGTTTGGTCAGAGTATCCTTCAGCACCTCGACAGAACCTTGCACGTCGGCTTTGAGGATCACCAGCAACTCCTTGACCTCACCGGTCTTCATCTGGATGGCGAGCTGGTCCAGACCACGGGCTGCGGTGCGGGCCAGGGCCATTACGCGAGCCTTCGATTGGCGGAACTGGCCGATCTGCTGGGCCTTGGCGATGTCGTCGACCACCTGGAACTGATCGCCGGCGGCCGGCACGCCTTCAAGACCGAGCACCTCGACCGGCGTCGCCGGGGCGGCCTCATTCACGCGCTGGCCGAACTCGTCCATCAAAGCGCGAACTTTGCCGAAATAATTGCCGGCGATAAACGGGTCGCCGACGCGCAACGTGCCATTTTGAATCAGCACGGTCGCGACCGAACCTCGACCGCGATCCAGTTTCGCTTCGAGCACCGTGCCCGTCGCTTTGCGCCTGGGATTCGACTTCAGATCGAGGATGTCCGCCGTGAGGAGGACCATTTCCAGCAATCCCTCGATGTTGCGCTTCATTTTCGCCGAGACTTCGACCATGGTCGTGTCCCCGCCCCAGCCGTCCCAGAGCAGCCCGCGATCGGCCAATTCTTTCTTGACCCGGTCCGGATTGGCGTCCGGTTTGTCGACCTTGTTGATCGCGACGACGATCGGAACTTTGGCGGCTTTCGCGTGGTCGATCGCCTCGACCGTCTGCGGCATCACGCCGTCGTCGGCGGCGACCACCAATATGACGATGTCAGTGACGCGAGCGCCGCGGGCGCGCATCATAGTAAAAGCTTCGTGACCGGGCGTATCCAGAAAAACCACGCGGCGGACATCAGACGGATTTTCGGGATTCGGCACATTGACCGAATAAGCGCCGATATGCTGCGTGATCCCGCCGGCCTCGCCTTCGGCCACGCGCGTTTCCCGGATGGCGTCGAGCAGGCTGGTCTTGCCGTGATCGACGTGGCCCATGACCGTGATCACCGGAGCGCGCGGGTCCGTATCTTCCATTGCCTCCGGAGTGATCTCGAACTCGGATTCGACGATCATATCCTCGAAATCGCCGAAAGCCACATCGAAGCCGTATTGCCTGCCGATGTCTTTCGCCATGTCGGGGCTGATCGTCTGGTTGATCGTGGCCATCACACCGCGCTGCATCAAGGCTGTCACGATGTCGCGCGGCTTGGCGTCTTTCTTCTCGGCGAATTCGCGCACCGTGCTGCCTTCCACCAGACGAGCCGCTTTCAAAGCTTCCGGGATGGCGCGCGCCGCGACCGGCGTGGCGAGCTGTTTACGCGGCATCAGCCTCTGCGCATTGCCTTCCTGGAATTTGTCCTTCTCGCCTTTGTGGCGCTGCTGGTGGCGCCCCTTGGGGCGCTGGTCTTTCGGCGGGATGTAGACGCTGCGCTGCGGGGCCCCTGACGGCAGCAGATGAACCGATTTGTCGCGCCCGTCGCGTTGTTCGCCGCGTTTCTGGTCGGCGCGTTCGCCGCCTCGCGATTCCGGCCTCGCCTGCTGCGCGGCCGCGGCGGCGGGCCGTTGACCGGCGGCCTTCCCAAACGCAGGCTTAGAACCTGACGCGGGTTTCGGCGCGGGTTTCGGCGCGGGTTTCGGCGGCGCCGCAGGCTTCGGCATCGGTTGCGTCGGCGTTTTCAGTTTGAAGACTTTCGTCGCCACAGGTTTCGGCGCGGCTGGCGCCTGAGGCTTCGCGCCAGGGCTGACCTTCGGGGCTGGCGCCTCGGCTGCGATCTTTTCCTCTTCAACCTCTTCGGCCTGTGGGGCCTGCGGCGCCGCGACCGGCTCTTGCTCCGGTTGCGCGGGGGGCGGCGCGGCCGTTTGAGCGGGCGGCGGCGTGACCTCCTCGACCTTGACTTCGGGCGCCTGGGCCTGGACCGCCGCGGGCGGCGACGGCAACTTGATGACCTTCTGCCTGGCCTCAGCCTGCCTGGTCTCGGGCTCCCTGACCTCAGCCTGCTTGACTTCCGCCTGCCTGGCCTCAGCGCCTGTGGCGTCGGTAGCAGGCGCGGCTTGCGCTGGCGCCTTTGGAGCCGGCGCAGAGGTTTGCTGTTGGGCTTGCGGCGCGGGCGGCGGCGTCTTTGGAGCCGGCGGCGCAGAGACGGGTTTCGGCGGCGTGATCGGCTTGATTGTAGTTTGTGAAACCGCCCCTGCAGAGGGGCGCGCGGCAGGCGCGGATTCTTCCGGCGAGGGCGCTTGTTGCGACTTCTCAATGACGGCCGGCGCCGCAGCCGATTGCTCGGCGGGAGCGCCAGGCGTAGTTTGGTGTTTTATCAATCGTGCTTTATGTATAGCCGGGGCCTGCTCTTTCTTCGGGTAATACATCTCGCGAATTTTGGCCGCGATGTTATCTTCAAGTGTGTTTGAAGGCACACTCACATCAACGCCCATACGCCGGGCGTCCTCGAGAATTTTTTTGCTCTCGAGCTTTAATTCTTTTGCTAGATCATAGATTCTAACTTTACTCATTTATCTAATAAGCGCCGCTAATGCTTCACTCAAATTTCTTTACTTTGTTGATGTCATTTCGGTTTCGTTCTCATCGCTTTCCCAGGAAATAGACGGGGTTTACAAGGTCGTTTAATCACGTAAGCCATGTAAATCCTGTCTATTTTCATTCTTTCAGGGCATCGCTCGTTGCAATTGAACGATTCCTTTAACGTTCCGCGACGGAGGCCTCGCCCGATTCTTCCTCGGATTCAGCAGGCCTCGACTCCTCTTCCTCAGCGCTATTTTCAGCCATAGCGCCTTCGGCGGCTTCGCCCGCCGCCTCTGCGGTATCCGCTACGGGACTCTCTCCGGATTCTCCGGCCGGTTGGACCGCCTCAGCGGTCTCGTCGGCGCCCGTGGCCCCTTCTGTAGATTGCTCTCTGGCGTGGGCGCGGCGCGCCTCGGTAATAGCCTGCGCCATATCGAGCAATTCCTGAGCCTCATCAACGCTCAGATCGAGCCAATCCGAGAGGTCGTCCACGGTTGCGCTGGCCAGTTGTTCGACGGTCTCGATGCCGTGTTCGGCAAGTGTGGCGCTGTCACCCGGGGAGATGCCTTCGATCGATGAAATCTTCACTTCGGGAGCGGTGATGATCTGCTCCATCTGCGAAGCGATCTCGCGCTTCATTTCTTCTTCGCTGCGGATGTCTATATCCCAGCCGA
>DASUFM010000602.1:0-3313 GCA_036274535.1 Blastocatellia bacterium | reverse complement strand
GCCTTCGGCCGCAGTGTGAAAAATGGCAGCGAGTTGAACACTCTGATCGCCGCTTACAATCAACAGGTCGCCGGAAACAATCTGACGCCCGCAGGCCAGGCTCTGGTTTCAGCCGGATTGTTTACTCAGGCGCAACTTCAGGCGCTTGGCGCCGTCCTTGGCGGCGGTCTCCCTGTCGACCTGGCGCCGGCAGATCAGGTTGGGCTCGACTCATTCAGTACAACCGATATTCGCCTGGCATGGGCGTACAAGGTCAAGGAGCGAGTCGAGATTCAGCCCATAGCTGAGGTTTTCAACCTCTTTAACATCGCCAACTTCGACACGCCGGGCAATCGTTTGACTAGCGTTCTCAGCGGCGCTCCGGGTTCGATCAACGGCACGTCGCCCGGGTTACGGTCCAACCGCTACGGACTCGGCTCGGGCTCGTTCGCGCCGGGTATCCCGCGCTCCTTCCAATTCGGTATCCGCGTCAGTTTCTAAACGGAATTCGATATCGGATAAAAAAGAGGCGGCCTGTGAAGGCCGCCTCTTTTTTTGGCTTACCGTAGAAAAATAAGATTGGAAATCACCCGCTCCTTACCATCCCGATGTTGAGCGGATTTAACGGATGGTCGCGATTAGCGGCCGATCATCCGAAAAACACAATCCTGATTCATTTTTTTGCATTTCCTGCCTTCAGCCTTCATTTTGCCCAAAAAGATAAATGCATTGTTTTACTCAGAATGTAAAGGAGTTGGATCGTTTTTCGCGCCTGGCGGTTTTTATGACGGAATAATACTTGCGCTTTATTCATGCGCAGCTAAGCGCTTGTGTTGTGGAAAGATTGACACAAAGTTTGGGAGGCTCGGTAGAGGGACGCCAAATAATTTGATCGCCTTTAGAGTGGATATCAATTGCGTGTACGGATCAACCGCCGCGATAGCCCAGTGATGGCGCCACAATCTGGCTGTGTGGCGCCTATGCGATCGCAATCCGCTCCAGTGTGAGCCGTTCGCGCCCTCTTCATGATGTTCTCTGGTTGTAACTGGCCGCGTCGCCGTTTTCAGCGAGGCGGCGATTTCAAAATAAATGAAATGGAGTCAATAAATGAGCAAGACTAGGCAATTATTGTTTTGCGGCATGTTGGCGTTGATGGCGTCGCTCGGCGTCAACGTGATGGCCCAGCATATTCGCGGAGCCTTGGAGGGAACCGTAGCCGACCCGAATGGCGGCGTTTTATCGGGCGCAAGAGTGACTGTCAAAAATGACGCGACCGGAGCCGAAGTCGCAGCCACGACCAACGATCGTGGCTATTTTAATGTCCAGAATCTGGAGCCCGGAATTTACAGCATCACGGTCGAACAGGCTGGATTCCGCAAACACCTCGCCAAAGACGTCAACGTTAAAGTGGGCGCCGTAACTCCACTGACCATCACGCTGCAGGTCGGCGCGACGGAGCAGACGGTGGAAGTCACGGCTGCGAACACCGAGGCGATTGTTGACACGTCGCGTTCGACGATTGACGGCGTGATCACGACCAGGACGATCGAGAACCTGCCGCTTAACGGGCGCAACTTCCTCGACCTGGCGCAACTCGAACCGGGCGTGCAGGTGCGCGACGGAGGCGACTTCGACCCGACCAAGAACCAGTTCGTCGGCGTTTCCGTCGGCGGGCGCATGGGGCGTTCGACGCGCATCCAGGTTGACGGCGTGGACATCACCGATGAGAACGTCGGCACCACGACGACAAACCTCTCTAACGAGTCGATTCAGGAGTTCCAGGTCAGCCGTTCCTCGCTCGATCCGAGCACCGATCTGACTTCGAGCGGCGCAATCAACATCGTCACCCGCAGCGGCGGCAACCAATTTCATGGCTCCGGCTTCAGCTACTTCCGCAATGAGTCGTACGCCGCCGATTTGCGCACGGATAAGACATCGCCGACCACGGAGAAACCCTCATTCGAGCGCCAGAACTTCGGCGGTAACTTTGGCGGTTACTTTATTAAGGATCGCCTCTTCTGGCATATTGAAGGCGAACGCAACCGGCAAAACGGCCAGCAATTTACCAGCGTCCCGGCCTTTGATGGATTCACCAAGAACTTCCCCGTGCCGTTGCGTGAGACTAATGTAGGCGGGCGTCTCGATTTCAACGTCACGCAGAACCTGAAGACCTTCTACCGCTTCAACCACAATGACAACAGCGGTGTAACCGGGTTCGGCCTGACCGACCTGGCGGCGTTCGCCAACGCCAATTTTACTAACTTCCACGTGGTCGGCGCCGATTACAGCACCACGCGCTGGACGCACTCGCTGCGCTACAGCTATCTCAACTTCAACAACGGCATTGTGGATGCGAATTCGCTGGCCGGGACTCCGATTTCGCTAGCCACGGCCGGCGCTCCGGTCCAGATCGACATCTTGAGTCAATTGACGGTCGGCCCGGACCCGCTCGCTCCCCAACAGACCTTCCAGGACAACAATCAGGTCAAATACGACGCCAGTGTATCAACTGGCAACCATACCACTCGCTTCGGAGCCTCTTATAACCACATCAAAGCTGGAGGCTTCGCGAGTTTCTTCGGCAACGGCCCCCGCATCCGCGCCAGCTTCACCCCCGCGACCATCGCGGCCGCCGACGGGTTCGGCGGATCTGGAGACCCGCTCAACTTCCCGCTCTCTTCGCTTCGGCTAGGCAACGGCCTGGGCTTCGCGACTGAGAAGCCGGCGCATGACCTGCCTTTCGGTGGGTTCTTCAACAACCGCGTCGGCCTGTATGCGCAAGACTCCTGGAAGATCAAACCTTATTTCACGCTCAATCTCGGGCTGCGTTATGTCTTCGACAGCAACATCGCCAACAACGATCTGGCGCGCACGCCGACGCTGGCCCAGTTCAGTCCGGATCTGGCCGGAAAGATAGACCGCCCGGCCGACCTTTTCGCGCCACAGGCCGGCTTCGCCTGGGATGTTTTCAAAGACGGCAAGACCGTAATCCGTGGCGGCGCGGGCCTCTTCTACGACTCGAATATTTTTAACAACTCCCTCTTCGATCGTGCGCTCAGCCTGCCGCCGGGACTGGGTAACGATACGCCGACGCTCTCCGCCAACAATCCGATATTGGTCAATCCGGGGACAGGCGCGTGCTTGTTTGACATCACGCAGTACAACTCAACGCCTGGCAATTGCACGGGTGGCGTCAATCTGCTGGGGCAACCGCTCAAGAACGTGATCGCGGCGGGGCAGAACATACAGGCTGTCTATCAGCAGGTGTCGGCTGGGCTGGCGGCGAATTATCCGCCGGCTGGCGTGCCGCCGCTCTTCGACCTGACATTGGACA
>DASUFM010000601.1:0-6030 GCA_036274535.1 Blastocatellia bacterium | reverse complement strand
TCATATATTCCTTTCTTATTCCTTCCAAATCGCGTGCCAAATCGCGCGCCATTCGGTCGCGGCGATTCTTCTGATCGAATCATTCGACTTAGCTCAAGCGCTCATTTGCCACGGGCCTGTCAATGAGGCCGCGGATGTTCGATTCCGGGAATCGAGTGTTCAGAATCGGGCATCATTTTATTGGAGCGTCAATTTTGACGATCGGAATGTTTACCTGACTGACATCAAAAGGTTCCGGCTGCGCGCCTTCGACCAGGTCCAAAACCATCGCCACCTCATCGCAGCAATTAAATTTGTGGCAATTGATGCAATCCATCCAGGTCTTGCGAGGCATCGATTCGTGAGGAACCACGCGGAATCCGAGCTTGGCGAAGAAATCGACGACGTAAGTGAATGCGTAAACCTGTATCAGGCCATGCTGTCGCGCCTCCTCGATGTTGGCTTCGACCAGCGCGCGCCCTAATCCGCGGCGTCCCGCGTTCTCGTCAACGGCCAGCGATCGCACCTCGGCCATATCACCCCAGGTGAAATGCAGCGCGGAACAGCCAAGTACGTGGTCTCCTTCGACCGCCACATGAAAATCCCTTATGTTCTCGTAGATGCTGAGCAGGGTGCGGGGCAGCATCTGCTCCTCTCTGGCGTATTTGTTGATGAGCGCGTGAATCTGAATCGCGTCTTTCGTCCTGGCTCTGCGTATTTCCATCTTCTCTGATTGCGGATTGCGGACATTAGCCACAGAGGCACAGAGCCACAGAGACGAAGAGAAAGAGAGATGGCAGGAAAGAAAGAAAAAGCGTCGCACGATCTATCCGATCTCTTCGTACGTTCCCCTCCTCTTCTCTGTGTCTCTGTGCCTCTGTGGCTAATTCTGTCGCAATCATTGCTTTGACTCCTCAACAATGACTTCTTCCAGGTTGGCCAGCATCTCTTTGATCTCCGGCTTGCGGATGATGTAAGGCGGCAGGAAGCGCAGCGTGGTGTCGTGCGTGCAGTTCATCAGGAAGCCGCGCTCCATCATTTTCGCCACGACGCCTTTACCGTTGAAAGTCAGTTCGGCGCCGATCATCAACCCTAGCCCCCGCGTATCCTTGATCAAAGCGGGCTGGCGGCGCTGCAACCGGCGAAGTTGTTTTCTGAAATAAGTTCCGACCTCCCCGACTCTCTGCAGCAGGGACTCTTCTTCGAGCATCTGCATGAAATCGAGGCTCAGCCGGCAGGCCAGCGGACCGCCGCCGAAAGTCGTCCCGTGGTCTCCGGCTTTCAACCCGTCGACGGCTTTCTCCGCGACGATGAAGGCGCCAAGCGGGACGCCGAGGCCCAGCGGCTTCGCCACGCAGAGCACGTCAGGTTTGATCGAGGTGTTTTCAAAGGCGAATATCTTGCCGGTGCGGCCTAAGCCGCATTGCACTTCGTCGAGGATCAGCAGCGCGTCCGCGCGGTCGCAAGCCTCGCGGACCGCCTTCAGAAAATCATCGTTGACGGGATGTACGCCCGATTCGCCCTGAATTGTTTCGATGATGACGGCGGCGGTTTTTTCGTTGATCGCCTCGCGAACCTCGGCGAAATCCTCAGAGCCGTTTTTCGGCGAGCTGTTGTTCGGATTGATGAAGCGGACGCCGGGAATCAGCGGCTCGAAGGGCTTGCGGTATTTTTCCTGCTCGGTGACCGAGAGCGCGCCCATAGTCCGGCCATGAAATGAATTGACGAGCGCGACGAACTCGGTCTTGCCTTCACGCCCCTGCCGGCGCTGCCACGCGCGCGCGAGTTTCAACGCGCCCTCGTTAGCCTCTGCGCCGCTGTTGCAGAAAAAGACGCGCGCGAGGCCCGAAGCTTTCACGAGGCGCTCGGCGAGCTGCCCTTGATAAGGATGATAATAAAGATTCGATGTGTGCAGCAGGCTCGCCTGATCGCGCAGCGTTTTTCGCACCCGCGGGTGGTCGTATCCCAGCACGTTGACGCCGATGCCCGTGATGAAATCGAGGTAACCCTTACCCTTGTCGTCGTAAAGCGTCGAACCTTTTCCGCGCGTGAACATGACGGGGCCGCGCGCGTATGTCTGCATCAGGTATTGCGATTCGAGTTGCTGTATGTATTCGAGAGCCGGCCGCTCCGGCCTGAGCTCTTCAATCTTCGCTTCCGCTTCCGCGTGCATTTTTTTTAGGACCCCTCCTCAAACTTTTCAGCTTTCGATGCCACAAATAATCGCCGCTTCTGATCAGATCCTCCGGCGAAACATGCCAATTATAAACGTAAATCCAGCACACGAGCTTCGATTCGTCTTTAAGAGTGACCCTGCACTTGCGGCGAACGAAAAGGCTCGAATCAGGATACCGCGCGTCGAAGCCCTCATAGGCGTCCATCGCCGCAAGCGTAATGTCGTCTTTGGGCAGTTGAAAGATTTCGCCCTTGATTTCCGTGTCGCAATCCGGATCCAGGATGGCGCCCGGGTAAGCCTCCAGATCGTAGAGCCGTCCCGGCGTGGAGCCTCTCCCCATATATCGCATCTTTTTCATAAGATGCGCCAGCCTGGGCGGAGCCATCCTCGGTCGCAACGTGCCGTATACGAATAGATACTCAGGCATGTCCATACTATAAACTCTAATGTGAGGATCGAGGATGGAAGATCGAAGATCGAAGATGGAATATTGAGAATCGCCTCGATCTTCCATCCTCGACCCTCCATCCTCGATCAAGAGATGCGCGTACCGAGCGATTCGCCGGATTTCAACACCCGGGTCAGAGAGTTCTCCTGCGCCGCGCCGACGATGGTAATGTTTCTGACGCCTGCTTCGAGCGCTTCCAGACAAGCTCGCAGTTTCGGGCGCATCCCTCCCGTCGCCACGCCGCCGCTCAACAATTCGTTAATACGCGCCCGGTCGAGTTCGGCGATCCGCTCGCCATGCCCGTCGCGCACCGACCCGACATCCGTGACGAAGGCCAGGTTCTCCGCCTTGCAGCCGGCGGCGACCGCCGCGGCCATCTGGTCGCCGTTGACGTTGTAGTATTCGAAATCGGAAGCTCCCAGAGCCAGACACGCCACAACCGGCGTGACTCCGGCGCCCAGGGCGCCGTTGATCAGACGGTCGTTCGTCTTCACGATCCGTCCGACGTAACCAAGGTCGGTTCCGTCTTCGGCGTTCATTTTTTCGGCGAGGAAACTCGACCCGTCGCCGCCCGCGATTCCGGCCGCGGCGACCCCGGCTTTCGCGAGTTCGGCGACCAGATCCTTACCGACCTGTCCGGCGAGGACCATCTGGGCGACGTCACGCGCGGCCCTGTCGGTTACTCGCAATCCGTCGTGGAAACGCGACTCGACGCCCAGCTTTTCCAGCAAAGCCGCGATCTGTTTACCGCCGCCGTGAACCAGGATCAATTCGAATCCGGCGCTTTTAAGTTCTGCGATTTGCGCAATCAGCGATCGGCGAAGCGCGGCGTCGAGAAGAACGCTGCCCCCGAGTTTAATTACAGTTCTCATCGGATATCAAATAATTCCGTCACGTTCATCGAAGCCGAGCGCGACGTTGGCGTTCTGCAGCGCCTGGCTCGCGGCTCCCTTGAGCAGGTTGTCTATGGCCGAGACGATGACCGCCTGCCCGGTAGATTCATCCACCGCGCAGCCGATATCGCAGAACGGCGTGTCGGCGACGAATTTAATCTCGGGCATTTGGGCGTCATCGAAGACGCGAACGAGCGGCGCGTCTTCAAAGGCTTCTCGCCACACGCTCAAAATGTCGCGGCGGGCGCCTCCTTTTTGCAGCTTCACGTAGATGGTCGACAGGATGCCGCGATTGATCGGCAGCAGATGCGGAGTGAAGATCACCGCGCGCGATTCGTTCGAAAGGTCCAGCCCCTGCGCGATTTCCGGCGCGTGGCGATGTTTGAAGATGTTGTAGGTTTTGAAGCTCTCGCTGACCTCTACGAAATGAGTGTTGGCGGTCGGCGACTTCCCCGCCCCTGTCACGCCGGATTTCGAATCGCAGATGATGGGCTGCCGTAGCCCTTCAGAGCCATTTTGATCGGCGACCAGGCCGGCATGCAGCAGCGGAATCAAAGGCGTCAGTATAGAGGTAGGATAGCAGCCCGGGTTGGCGATCAGTTTAGCCTCGCGCAACCGCTCTCGAGCGAATTCGGTCAAGCCATAGACGGCCTGTTCCAGCAGGTCGGGGCGCGCGTGCTCGAAGCCGTAAAATTTCGGGTACAGCGACGCGTCACGCAACCTGAACGCCCCGCTCAGGTCTACAACCGTCGCGCCGGCGTCCAATAACGCTGGAACGACTTCATGCGAGAATTCATTCGGCGTCGCGAGAAAGACCAGATCGGGCTCGATCTTCGCGATCTCTCCCTCGTCGAACGGCCGGCAATCAAGTTTGGTCAGCCCCCTCAACTGCGGATGAATCGCGGAGACAGGAGTCTGCTCGGCCGAACGCGACGCGAACGCGCCGACCAGATCGATTCGCGGATGGTCCAGCAGTAACCTGATCAGGTCGCGCCCCGAATATCCTGTGGCGCCCGCGACAACGGCGCGGACACGATTGCTCATTAGTTTGCCCCCCGGGGAAAATAGGACAGATAGGACAGATAGGACAGATAGGACTGTCCTATCTGTCCTATTCGCGCAGAAACACAGAGTTTACACTATATTCATGATCGTTGAAAGCCTTTCTCGATTTCTCTGGAGGTGATTCGCAGAATAATCGGGCGGCCGTGCGGGCAGGTGGCGGGGTTTTCCATTTTCAGTAATTCATCGATCAGCCAGCGCATTTTTTCGGGCGCCAATTCCATGTTGATTTTGATCGCCGCGCGGCAGGCCAGACCGGCGGCGATCTCGGCCTTCAATTCATCCAGGGACAATCCCTTTCGATCCTCTTCAACGGCGTCGAGCAATTCGGCCAGCAGCGATTGCGCCGCGCCCGGCGCGAGCAGGGCCGGAACCGATTTGATCGCGACCGTGCGGCCGGAGAGCCGCCCGATCTCGAAGCCGTTCTCCTCCAACTCCGGCGCCAATTGATCGAAGGCGGAGGCTTGCGCGGGCGTCAGGTCGATGGTTTCGGGGATCAACATCCGCTGGACCTCCACGCGTTTTCCGCGCAGCGCCCGCCAGTGCTGTTCAAAAAGGATGCGCTCGTGCGCGACGTGCTGGTCTATCAGCAGCAGTCCTCCGCGGTCGGCCGCAATGATGAAGCTGTTGTGCAACTGGCCTATCGGATTGATCTCATCGGCGACCAGCGTCAGGTTCTGCGCAGGTTTGAACTGCGAGCCTGTCGAATCGACGCCCCGAGCGCCCAGACAACCGATGCGATTGCCGTATTGCGCCGGCCCAACTCCGGTTGAAGCGGCGGTCGGAATGTGGGACGTGGTCTCCACGGCGGCGGGAGCCCGGACATCCGGCGGAACATCCGGCGTCGGTTCCGGTTGCGCGCCGAAGCCTCCAAAGCTCTCGAAGCCGAGGTCGATTTTTTGTTGCTGAGGCTGTGGACGGGCCGGCGGGGGCGTCTGCAATATGAAAGCCCCGCTCAACTCTTCGCGCGAAGGCGCCGGCTCCCTCTCTCGAAAGAAATTGTCCATCTCTGAACCCGGCCGTGAACCTGCGGCGGGCTCCGGGATTACCGGCTCGAATTTTTTCTCGATGAAGTGTGTCGCGCCCGCTTTGGCGGAGCTGATCGCGGCGCGCACGGCGTCGCGGATCAGATCGTGAACGATGGTTCCGCGCACGAATCGCACTTCGGTCTTGGCCGGATGCACGTTGACATCGACTTCATGCGGCGGCAATTCGACGAACAACATCGCCGAAGGGTAGACGCCCGACGGGATCATCGCCCGATAGGCTTCGGACAGGGCTTTGCCGATGATCTTGTCGCGGACGTAGCGGCCATTAATGAAAAAGTACTGGCCGTCTCTGTTCGTACGCGTGGCCGAGGGCGACGAAACGAAACCGAGCGCCCGCATCTCGCCTGAAACGCCTGCGACTTCGATCAGGTCGCCGATGAAGTCGCCGCCGAAGATCTGATAAGCGCGTTCACGCAAATCGGC
>DASUFM010000600.1:0-2734 GCA_036274535.1 Blastocatellia bacterium | reverse complement strand
ATTACGACAATCTGCTCTATCTGAGTCTCTACGACGCGTAGGCTGCTATTTCCCATCCACTGAAAACGCGAGCAGCGCATTGCCCGGCCACCCGATGATCATGCCGTAACCGGAGTTGATGTAAAGCATGCCGTTCGCGATAGTGACGCCGCCCGAGTCAATGGTTCCGCCTTTAGCCTGCTTGCCGTTGACAGCCTTGTAAGGCTCGGCCGCCGTATCGAAATCCCAGATGATCTTGCCGTCGCTCGTGGCGTAGGCGCGCAAGTGGCCGTCGGCCGTGCCGGAAAAGACCACGCCCGGAATCAGGGTGGCCGCCGCCGATTGCGCGTTGGTGCAACGCTGCGTACCCCATGCGCATTTCGCCGCCGGGGCGGGCGTATGCCAGAGCGTTTTGCCGGTGGCGATATCCACCGCCGAAAGTCCTGGTTTACGTTGATCCGGCTTGCCGAAAGGATCGGCCACCGGCACGTATGCCGTTTTCGCATCCGCTGTGAATCCCCACTCAATGCCGCCGAGCGCGGTCCCGCCGCCGAGTTTGTTTTCCCATAGTTTCTTACCCTGATTGTCGGGATCGAGCGCGAAAAGAATGCCTGATTTCTGACCCGCCAGAATCACTTCTTTGCCGTTCGGCAATTTGCGCAGGATGGGCGAACTGCCGAAATCGAAATCGGGCCCGGCCTCTTGTGGACAATTGCCCATCCCGGGCTTTCCGCAATTCATTATGAAATTGTCTTTGGATAAGACCTGATTGACCCAGCGGATTTTTCCCGTCCTGAGGTCGAAAGCGATGATGGCGTCCGGGCCGCCCGTCGGCGCGTCCGTGTATGAATTGCCGGTTCCCACATAAAGCACGCCGCGTTTCAGATCCAGCGTCGGGGCGGACCAGATGGCCGCGCCGGCAGGGCCGTATAACTGTGTTCCAGCGGCGCTCTTTTTATATGGCCTGGGCTCATCCGGAATTGTATAGGATTTCCAGATCAGTTTGCCGGTATATGCGTCGAGCGCAAGCATACTGCCGCGAAACGTGCAGCATTCGTACTTATCGTTCCGCCCGATGGCTTCTTCGATCGAAGAGACCGGAACATACAAGCGATTTCGATGAAGCGCGGGCGAACCAGTGATGCGCGCGACCTGGTGATCGTCGGCTTTCATTCTCCACAATTCTTTGCCGGTCTCGGCGTCCACGGCATAAACGTAGGCGCGCGTATCGCCGAAATACGCGGCGAATCTGGCTTTGGAGCCCGGAGGCAGCGGGCCGACCGTGATTGCCGTGCGCACTGTCGCGCCTACGTTGATCGCCCAATAAGCGCAGCCTGTTTGCGCGTTCAGGTTGATGACCTGCCCTGAATTGGTCGAGACATAAAGACGATTGCCGATGATGGTAGGCTGCCCTATGGCCTGCGTCGTCGGATATGCGAACGCCCATTTGACCTTGAGACGCGGCGCGTCTTCGGGTTTCAGCCCGGGATTGGGTTGATAGCGCGTGTTGTCATAATCGTTTCCCCAGCCGTTCCAATGCGGCGCTTTCAGGTTGATGGGCCCGCCCGGCGCCTGGCAACGATTTGGAAGCTCGCCGGGATCGATCAAACCGCCGAGTTTCTTTCCAGTAAGATAAATCGCCAGGGCGCTGATCTCCAATTCTTTCAACCCGGCGGCCTGCGTTTTCATCGAACCGGTCGTCAGCGAAGCGATGATTTCTTCGGGCGTGCGTTTCGCCAGAATGGATTTTGGCGGCGTGCGATCCTGCGGGTTGTCGTGACAGACGGCGCAACGCTGCTGATATAGATTGGCGCCGTCGGGCGCCGCCACTTTTCCGGTCTGCTCCTGCGCCGTCGCAAGATTTCCCCAGAACCAGGCCAGCGCCATTACGAACACGCTTGCCCCAACATACTTTGCTGATGTTCTCATTCTTCAATAACCTCTCTTCAGGTCCTCATTGAGCGAGTTCAAAAACGCGACCAGCGGAGCGATCTCCGCCGCGCCGAGCCTGATCTTCGCCAACTCTTCATCGCCTTCACGGACGCGCCCCGCGCGGGCCATATCGCTTAAACGAATTATCTCTCTCAAAGTTTCTTCCAGAGTTTGAATCGAACCGTTGTGAAAATAGGGTTGCGTATAAGCCAGATTGCGCAGGGTGGGCGTTTTGAATGTGGCGATCATACGCCGCAGGAAAGCATCCTCGCTTTCTCCCGCGCGGCGCAGCGGCGACGATTTCAGATTAACGAAGTTCCAGAACCCCAGATCGGCCTCGCCAGGTTTCTTCTTCGACGGGGTTTCGCGGAACTGCGCCGACGGGCGGCGCGCCGAAGCGGCGTCAGGAATGCGCAGCGCCGCGAACCTGGGGCCGTCTTCGCCATGAACACGATCGTAATCCAACTGGCTGACGCCTTTGTTGTGAAAGGAAAAATCGGTGAATAGCGGCGGCGTGTGGCAGGTCGCGCAGTTGCCCGCCTTGGCGTCAAGGAATATCTTCATTCCGCCGAGCGCCGTCGCGTCGAAATCCTTCGTGAGCTTGATCGCGCCGTCTGATTCGAGGGCGTTGACCCTGGCAAGCAGCCGCCGGGCGAAAGCCGCGCCGCCCTCGCCCGGCGCGGCTTTGCTCTCCAATCGGTTCACTTCTATGAATTTGTCGTAGGGAGAGTCTTTGCGCGTCTTGAGCGTGCGCATGAAGCCGGCCACGGCTCTGGCTATCAGGTCGACAGCTTCGTCGCGGCCGAGTTTCTCGACATCTACG
>DASUFM010000599.1:0-2490 GCA_036274535.1 Blastocatellia bacterium | reverse complement strand
TATCGACGATCTTGTTCTCGACGCCGATGTCGATCAACTCACCGAGTTTCGAGATTCCCTCGCCGTACACGATGTCGAACTCGGCTTCGCGGAAAGGCGGCGCGACCTTGTTTTTGACGACTTTGACCTTGGTGCGATTTCCTATGACATTCTCGCCGTCTTTGATCTGCGTGATGCGGCGGATGTCCAGACGCAATGTCGAGTAGAACTTCAGCGCCCGCCCGCCGGTCGTTGTTTCGGGCGAGTTGTGAACAATAACGCCATCGACCATGTAGGAGTGATTGCCATCGATTTCGATGTCGAAACGGTTCATTGATCGAGTGGGCGGTTTGACGTAAATCTTCGAGATGCGGGAGGGAACAGATCGACGATATCGCCGCATCTCCAGAGTCGTTCCGTTCACCTGCAAATCGCCGACATCCGGACGCCACCCGAATTGGCCGCGGAAACTCGGATGCAATTTGTAGTCGACCGCCGGGTGTAAATACGACGCGATCATCTGATGCAACCGCATTGTCTGTTCAGCGTTGAACCAGAAACCGCGTCCATCATCTCTGGGACTGCCGACTCCAAGCCGCTCAAATAACTCGATCACACGCTGGCGATCGTTTCCCTTGAGCGACTTGTTATAGACTACAGCCTTACCGCGCCCCCAACGGTCATAGTGACCTGCAAATGAGCCGTCATCTCCGTACCAGACGGCTACACCGCGCGCGTCAAGACGATTCAGCAACGAGGGCGACGCCTTACGTTCGCCATTCTCCAGATAGACGTCCTGACGCAGTTCTAACAACGTGGGGAAAGAATAGGTATCAAAACCGAGCCCACGCCCCATCGGCCCGACCTGGCGGGAAAACGGCGCCAGCATCTGATGTTTCCAGCGCAAGTACTCTTCCTGCTCCGGACTGTGTCCGACGCGGAACATAGCGGTATGCGTCCCCGCCTGTCTGAGCGAGCCATCACCCATCACACCGCCCAGCAGAATCTGAATTTGATCATCCGTCAGGTAATAGTCGGTAACCATTGACAGCACCTCATCACCGACGCGCAGATCGCCCGCCGCGACCTCGCCGTTCGGCGTGAAGATCGTATGGTTCGGCGTAACCCCGAAACAACGGCGTCCAGATGGCCCGCCTTCGACTTCAAACTGAAGGAAGTAATCAGCCTGACCGTTGTTAAACCAGTTGACGACGCGGCGCGGTTCGATCTCTCCTGTCCGCGGATTGAAGCTCAAAACCTCGACCGGCATCCGTTGATTGACAATTTTGCCGATCTTCTCGGTCGTGCCGTCAGCCAGCGTTACGCGCGCGTTGTAGTGAAAGCAGCCGAACATGACGCCTATCTTCTCGCGAATCTGATTGATGAAGATCAGACAGGTGTTCGACCGGCCCACGACCGCCGTGAGTTTGCGCAGCGCCTGCGACATCAGCCGCGCCTGCAAGCCGGGCAGGCTGTCGCCCATGTCGCCTTCGAGCTCGGCGCGCGGGGTGAGCGCCGCCACGGAGTCGACCACCAGCGCGTCAACGGCGTTCGACCGCACCAGCGATTCGGTGATCTCCAGCGCCTGCTCGCCGGAATCAGGCTGCGAGACGAACAGGTCGTTGATGTTGACGCCGAGTTTCTCCGCGTAGATGGCGTCTAGCGCGTGCTCGGCGTCGATGTATGCCGCGATGCCGCCGGCTTTCTGCGCCTGGGCCACGACGTGCAGCGCCAGCGTGGTCTTGCCGGAGCTTTCAGGGCCGAAGATTTCGATGACGCGCCCGCGCGGGAATCCGCCGACTCCGATGGCCGCGTCCAGGCCGATGCTCGAAGTCGAGATCACCGGCACGTCTTCGGATTTGTGATCGCCGAGGCGCATGATCGCGCCCTTGCCGAATTGCTTTTCAATATTGAGCAGAGCCGCTTCGACGGCCTTCGCCTTTTCATTTTTTTCCATTGCCATAGGTTTTTACTCTTTCTGTGCATTTTCCCGGTAGTCCGGGAAGAAACGCAGGTTGATGGTTAGCCTTCGCGAGCGGCCCGCGGCCAGGCTAAGCGGATCGATACCACGAGCGGCGATGACCCGTCCCTGGCGACTCCCTTAGGCAGGATAGTCAATTTTATTCATCTACAAGCCACAGGGCACACCTATACTTTCAATAAAGGCTTGGGGCTTATGATGATTTTGAACTGAACTCTGCTCTCCCTGATAACTCACTCGTTGATTCTCATTCAATCGGCTGAACGGGAGCGATTATACATCAAATTCAAATCATTTGCGCGTGGCCTTCCCCCTTAGGGGGACCGGGGAAATCGAGAAGGCGTTGAGGTCGCGCCAGAGCAACTCGACGAAGCGCGATTCACTGAGTTTGATCTTGCGGCGCGGGAAGATGCTCGACCATCCGAGCGCGGGGGGGGTTGGCAATTTATCGCCGGCGCGGGCCTGCACCGCCGCGCGATAGTCGGCGTCCTGCGGGTTGATCTCGTAAGCGAGGCGGAAATGTTCGCGCG
>DASUFM010000598.1:0-5388 GCA_036274535.1 Blastocatellia bacterium | reverse complement strand
CGCGAGCCAGGCGCATCACGGCTTCGTCAACCTGCTCGACATCTTCGGAGATGATGACGACTGGCGCTCTCATCGGTACCAGAGTCCCCGCCCAGGAAGCGAACTGCCCGCTCAAGCAGGGGTGTCATCAACCGCCGCTGGTGACCGAGGACGGTCGCGTGTTGGAGGGCAATCGCCGCGTCACCGCGCTGCGGAAGTTGCAAGCGGAGCATCCTAAAAGTAAGCAGTGGGAGACGATCACCATCCAACAATTGGTCAAGAAGATTTCTCCTGAGCAAGAGATGATTTTGGCAATTTGATTTGGGTTCATCCGAGCTTTTGGTGCAAGCCGGATTTTTTGATATTCATCATAGATGAATATCAAGCCACTGTTTGCCGATCCTAACCTCTTGCATTTGGAACGTGTCTCCTCCGAGCCTGATCGGATGGAGTGCCCGCAACGGATTTTCTGCGAGCGCATTCCGACCTTCGCCGCGTCTTACGCACGCCGGACGCTCCGCCTGAACGAGGCATTGCGACTGATCGGTCTTGCCGTGGGCGGCGAGACTGGATCTCGCCTGGCCATCGCACTTGGGATGAGCGTCAGCCCCGACACAATCATTCAGCGGATTCGCCAGATCCAATTGCCAACGCCCCCCGCTCCAAAAGTCATCGGAGTCGATGACTGGGCGAAGCACAAAGGGCAGAGTTACGGCACGATTTTGGTGGACCTTGAGCGGCGCGCTACGATTGATCTCCTTCCGGACCGGGAAGCGTCGTCGCTAGCGACCTGGCTCAAGCAAAATCCCGGAGTGGAGTTCATTAGCCGCGATCGCGCTGGCGCATATGCCGAGGGCGCGCGGCAAGGCGCTCCTTTGATAGAGATATCGCCGGTCATTGCCGAGGCGCAGATTCTGGCGCGAGAATTCAACCGCATCCTTAAGCAGCGGGACCAGGCGGCTTTTCCCGGTTGGATGGAACGAGCCTCACAGAGTCGGATTCCTGAAATGAAGAGCCTGGCGGCGGGGATTGATCGCGACCGCGCGGCCGTAGCCGCCGCTCTTGAGTACGAATGGAGTAATGGCCCTACTGACGGTCACATCAACCGCCTAAAGACATTGAAAAGGGCGATGTATGGAAGGGCGAAATTCGACTTATTGAGACTCGGATATCCCATATCAGAAAGCCAAAATCACTTTGCTTGATGGCTATGCAACAAATACGCTAATCTCCAGAGGTGATTCAGACGCGTTGATAACAACAAAGTCAGTGATGTAAGAACAAGCCGTACATGCCAATGAAGATACTATGATCAAAATCGACAATACACTTTTCATTTTCAATCCGTGCTGTTCGTGTTGAAGTCACCGGACATTAACAATGTGAATGGTGGTTAGAGAGCAATCCGGCCTCTCGCCCCTCTATACGTTTGACTGCGCGCGGCATTCTACATGCGCGATGATCCGTGTACAACTTTCCACGGCCCGATGCGACAGGCCGCATTTGAGCGCATTGCCGTCGATTTCAAGCGATTTGGGCGCTCTGAATACCACTGTGCCCCGCGTCGAAAAATTCAATGGTGGGCGTTTAAACGCGAAATAGCCGGGCGCGAAAATCATTGTCATTCGTCCTAGCTGGCTTTATAGTCCGCGCATAGTTTGCCCGAAATTTAAAGCTTCAACAGGAGAACTTTATGCGCCAATGCACCCTATTCGTTGCCTTGTTTCTCGCGGCAACTATCAGCGGCGGCCTAGTTACGGCTAACGCTCAGAGTAATCAGTCATGCGCACAACCGGAAGTGCTTACTGCTGTGGCTCCGGAATTTATACCTTTCCAGGTCAAGACAGTTGCGGTCGCGAGCGTTATTGTAGAAGCAAAGATAAATAATTCGGGTGAAGTCACATCCGCGAAAACGATTGAACATACGGTCTTTGTTGATCATGCGATAGAAGATGCCGCCAAATTATGGAAATTCACAGCAGACGCAAATTGTGAACAAGAACGGGTTGCGCGGCTTGAATTCGTATTTCGGATATTGCCGAAAGAAACTCCAAAGAGCCAATTAACAACTATTTTCACTGCGCCTTATAAGGTCGAAGTACGTCACGAGGTTTTTGAAGTTATTAACCGGGACCCTAGTCCAGAACCAATTAGGCGTCAATCTAAAAAGCGAAAGCCGGGCTATTGACCCGGCTTTCCTGTTTCTATCTGGGGAAATCCCCAGACGGCTACCTGTCATGCTCGGCAATCCATTCCGCAATTGCCCGATCAAGCGCCGCGCCTCGATGCCGGCGCTTCAGTTCCCCGAAAGCCGACTTGGATAAATGCGCAACGTATGGGAGCCGGCGCTTTCTGCTACCCGTATCAGTTTCGACGTAAACCGACTTCCGAAACTCCCATCCGGCGCCGTCTTTTCGCCAGGTGTAGCCCGTTACGTTGGGCGGCCGTTTACCGCGTTTTTGGCTCGGTTTCTTCGCTCGTTTGATACCCGTATCAGTTGGCGCTTTAGGTGTTGAAATTAATCGACTTGCGGGCGCGGTTTGAGTGACGCCGTGTGACTCAAAACTGGCGACATCCTGCAACCCGTTTTCTGGGCGATTTAATGACTTATCGTGGGCCATTTCTGGGGCGTCCCGGGCGAGCATTTCAGGACGCCCCAAATTCAGTCCAACACACCTCCACGGCGTCGGTCCTGGTTCACGAAGCCAGGACGGCGCTGAGGCGTTTCATCCTGTGCGCCTTCGATGAATCCGGCGATGTTGCGATCGTGCTCGATGCTGGCCTGCTCGAAGAGTTGCCGGCGCGCCTGGGTGACTCGGGGAGTATCCAGGGCCTCACGGTAGGCGGCGATCATCAGCGCGTTTTGCTCCTTTTCGACGTCCACCATCTGCGATCGCAGCGAGGCCTCGGCTTCGAGGACCGCAACGCGCATCATCGAATCCGGCGCCGCGTCGTAGAGTTTTTTCCAGAGCATCGGGACGCCGACGATGGCGAGCGGGAGGATGTAACTCGCGTAGATTCCCATCAGCCATCTGATAACCGTCGAGTTCGTCGAGCCGAAGGCGAAATGGACGACGGATGTCGTCGCCAGCAACACCCATATGACCCCGCTCGCCGTATTGGCGATCCGTCGTTGCTCTTCGCTCCGGAACCAGTGATGCCGGCCGTAGACCAGGGCGAGCGCCGAGCCTTCGAGCAATACGACCGGCAGGAACGCGGCGACATCAACCCACGTTCGCCAGAGGCGGGAAGAGGACATGCCCTTGACTGTCAAAGCGTAAGTCATCGTTCCTGTCACGACGACGCCGACGATCATCATCAAGCAGGCGAGCCAATGGCCTCTGCCTTTGTCCTTGCCGGCGTCGTGGGCGATGGCTTTCATTTCGCGCTGGTAGTGATTGAGATTGTTCATTTGCCTTTCCTCCATGGAAGAGGCAGGCGCGGGCGGGATTTGCTCTATCGAAACGGCTTCGATATAAAGCGATTGCCAGTCGCGTACCTGCGTGATCAGGTTTTAACCCTATGGAAGTTGGTAGCTTCCATAGGACAGCGACGGGCAAACTGTATCTCAGGTCGGCGCCTGAGCAAAGCGTTATTCGCTTTTACACGTCCAGCTTGGACGGGAACTCACATTCGTCGTCATCGATCTCCTGTTTAATCCGGCGCAGCACCTTGCGAACCACGCCGGCGGCGTCCTTCGGCGTGTCCGGGTGATCGGCGTATTCGCACGAGATCTTCACGTAGTCTATGAATACCTCATTGAAGGGGCCTTCGGCCTGTTCGTCCATGCTCTCCCTTTCACGGGTTAAAGAGTGGTAAACTGGACCTGCAAAGGTGGTCCACCACTCCGGTGGTTGATCCTCTGAAGGCCTTCGGGAGTTCGCGCTTTCGAAGGCCTTCGCTGTTTACGCGGTCTCCTTGCAATAGCCGTCGCCGACTTTCTTCGGGCAGAAGAAACCGCGACGGCCTTCCTTCATCGGCGAATTGTGAACGGGGCAGCGGGGAGCGCCGGCGGGTTTCTCGGCCGCGGCCGGCTGTGCGGGCGTCTGTACTGATGGCGGTTCGGCGCCGATCTCTCGCAACCTGGTGACCAGGGCCCGCAAGTCGCCGGCCTTGCCTTCGGCTTCGATCGAAACCGGAAAGCCGTCGACCAGGGCGGTTATGGTGAACCTGGCCGCCGGCGCGGGCTGTTTCTCGGTGATTTGTCTGACGTTGGATTGGTTCTCGGTCATGGTTTGATCCTCCGGAATGATGGCTGGGCTGGATGATCAAATCATCCAGCCGTCACAGCGCACAACTTCCAGCTTGACGCCGTTTCGCGGATCTCGCTCGATTGAGCGGACGATGTGCGGCTTACGGATCTTTTCTTCTTCGATCCAGACGGCGACGTGGCCGCCGGCTTTCTGAAGCTTGATGCTCTCCCGCCAGGCCTCGTCCAGGGTAAGGCCGGTTTTCAGGGTGATGTCGTTATTGGCGACGACGTCGGCGGCAGTTTTGTTGGCTTTGATGCAATAGGTTTTCGGCATTTCGTTTCCTCCTGTTGCTTAGGCGCCATGTTCAATTGCAAAGATAATGTATGCCCCTACAGCAATCCGGTTAAGGAAATAATGTACACCCCTACATTTTCTTTTGATATATGAAACCTCTTGCGTATAATTGCGGGTAGGGGATTACAATGATTCCCGATGAAAGAAAAACCGAAGATGCTTACAGCAAGACAATTCGCCGCCGCGCGAGAGGTGGCATACACAACGGTGATCAGTTGGCTTAATAAAGAGTTGCTCAAAGGGGCAGAAAAGCAGGAGCTCGCTTATGGTGGATTCATGTGGCAGATCCCCGAAGATGCGCCAGTGCCCGACTTGAAACCGGGGCCGAGGCCACAGCCGGCAACGTTGAAGAAGGCTCCCGTGAAGAAGAAAGGGGCGCGGGCGAAATGACAGTCGAAGGCATCCTTTACTCAGATACTCAGGTAACTGCTGCGGCGCTGATGTCTGCGTTTAATGGCATCCATGTAAACGAAGTCTACAAGGGTCGGGCAGTGCGACTTGAGAAAACTTATACCGCTTATGTCATCAATCTCAACAACCCAAACGCGAAGTTTTTGCCGAAGAATTCCGTGGACGCCGTCGAGATAATCAAACGTGAGTTAGGTAATCTGCCGGGATAGTGATGGAAAAGCAGACCGACTACAAAGGACGGAAAGCGAAGAAGGGAAGCGCGAAATGAACGAAGCCAATTTAGCCATAGCTCGAAAAGTCGTTCTGTGGGCCGGACTGTTGGTCGCCGCGCTGCTCTTTCTATTTCCGCACTGGAAGGCATCATTTTACTCGAGGGGTGGAGTTCCAACTTTTGAAGGGGACCTCGGCCGAGATTTTATCAGGTCTCCGCCGATTCAATTTACGTTCGCAC
>DASUFM010000597.1:0-5698 GCA_036274535.1 Blastocatellia bacterium | reverse complement strand
TTTCGCCGCTGCTTTGGAATCCCGATCGAACGTCTGCCCGAAAGGAACTGCCCCGTAGGCGAGGCCTTGCACGCAAGCACATCCTCAAGGCTGCCCTGTACGACCACATTGCCGCCATGGACGCCCGGTCCGGGTCCCATTTCCACGACGTGATCGGCCGCGCGGATGGTGTCTTCATCGTGTTCGACTACGACCACGGTGTTGCCGATGTCGCGCAGCCGTTCGAGCGTCGCGATCATTTTCACGTTGTCTTTCGGATGCAGCCCTATGCTCGGCTCGTCGAGCACGTAAAGCATTCCCATCAGCCCCGACCCGATCTGCGTTGACAGGCGGATCCGTTGTGATTCGCCCCCCGAGAGCGTGCCTGAACGGCGGTTGAAGTTCAGATAATCCAGCCCTATGCCAAGCAGCAGTTCCAACCGCGCGCGAATCTCGTTTAATACCTGTCGCCCCGCATCGCCGCGACCGGACGGTCCCCCGGCCAGTCCTGAGGATTTGACCGCGCCGAGGAAGGCGTGCAACTCGTCAAAATTCATCTGGCCGATCTCGTAAATATTCCTGCCCGCAATGGTGAACAACAGCCGGGTCGCGCGAAGGCGCGCGCCGTTGCAATCCGGGCAGGTGAGCTCGACCATCACCTTATCGAGCCAGGCCTCGATCCCGGAACTGGCTTCGCCGCGCTGGCGATATCGGCGGTAATAGCGTTCGATTCGCCGCGCAATGCCGTTGAAGCCGACCTCTTTGCCCTCCCAATCGTCGCGCTTCACTTTCGCTTCGGGCGGAGTAACGGTCCGGATCTTCTTCTCGACGCCGTAGAGGATCGCATTGCGCGCGGTCTCAGGGAGTTTCTCCCAGGGAGTTTCGAGCGAGAAACGCAGCGCCTTCGCAAGGCCGTACATTATTCGGCCGTCCCAGGTGTCCGGGTTGTACTTGAACGCCTCGCGCACAAAGCAGCCGCCGATGATGCTCCGCCGCGGGTCGGGAATCAGCAGTTCCGGATGAGTGAGCTTGTCCACCCCCAGTCCACTGCAAGTCCGGCAGGCGCTCTCCGGAAAATTGAAGACGAAGTATTCGGGCCCGATGTCACCGTAAACGAAGTGATGAGTCGCGCTGAGCGAGGCCCGGTAAAACCGCTCCGCCTCCGCCTTGCTCGCGCCTTTCAGGACGTGGACCTGCATCAGTCCGTCGCCTATCAGCAATGTCGCGGCGATCCCGGCCTTGATCGCTTTCTCGTGTTTCCGGCTGACCACGAAGCGATCCACCACCGCGTCCATCTCACGGACTTTCGATTCGTCGAGTTCGATCTGCTCAGAGATGTCCACCGGCTTGCCGTCGATGATCAGCCGCCGGCAGCCCTTCTTCCTCAATTCGGTGAAGACAAAATCCAATTCCTCGCCGTAGACTTTGAAGACCGGCGCGCGCAGTTCTATCTCCGCGCCTTCCGGCAACGACAGAATCGCTTCGAGAATCTGGTTCGACGTTCTACTCGGCGCCGGTTCGCCCGTGCGAGGACAATGGGCCTCGGCGACGGTCGCAAACAGCAGGTTCAGGTAACTGGCGATGTCGGTCATCGTGCCGACGGTCGAGCGAGGGTTGTTGACGGTCGTCTTTTGCTCGATCGAAATCACCGGAGAAAGGCCGAATACAAAATCCACGTCGGGCTTCGCTACCTGGGCGACGAAACGCTTGGCGTAGCTCGACAGCGACTCCATATAGCGCCGCTGCCCCTCGGCGTAAATCGTGTCGAACGCCAGACTCGATTTGCCGGAGCCGGAAAGCCCGGTAACGACGATCAGACTGTCGCGCGGAAACTCCAGCGAGATGTTCTTGAGGTTATGGACGCGCGCGCCCTGTACCGCAATCGTCGTGCGCGCGGCAGGCCTTCCGTTTGACCCTTGTTCAGCCTTTCTCTTCTTCATAGATCTGTCTGATTGGAAATGTCCCGTTTATTCCAAGCATCACCAGGTTCAGCAAGTCTCCAGATTGATACGGAGGCGGGAAAATATGGCAGAGGGCCATTTCGGTTTCAGGATCGTAACGGTTGGCGATCCCATGCGCATTTAGAACAATATCGGGATGGCCGTCTTTTTTCGTTATCAGTTCATCCGCGGTCAAATATTCAACCGGGATCTCCACAATAGCGCCGTGTTTCAGGGCGTCGCAACGCGACATGAAGACTCCTTTGCAATTAATGTCAGAGCTTTAGCGATACCCGGCGGCCTGCAGTTCGAAGAGTTGCGCGTAGCGTCCCTGGGCGGCGATCAACTCCGCGTGCGAGCCCAGTTCCGCAACCCGCCCGCCGGCGATCACCGCGATGCGGTCGGCGATGCGCACAGTCGAGAATCGATGTGAGATCACAATGCCGATGCGCCCTTTCAGATTTTCTTTCAACTCGGCGAAGATCGCCGCTTCCGCTTCAGGGTCGAGCGAAGATGTTGGTTCGTCGAGAATCCAGATGTCGGCGTCGCGATACATCAACCGGGCCAGCGCGAGACGCTGCCACTCACCTCCTGAGAGATCATGGCCGCCTTCGAACAAGCGTCCCACCTTGGAATCGAGTCCGTTCGGCATTTTCTTCAGCAGCCATTCGCTGCGAGCGCTCTGCAAAGCCTCGACCACCCGATCGTCATCCACACGAACATCGGGCCTGCCGTCGGGACGGCCCATCACTACGTTTTCCCGAACTGTCAGTTCATAACTCGCGTAGTCCTGAAACAGCACGCCGATCCGGTTGCGCAACGCTTCCGGATCCATCTCCCTTACGTCCAGGCCCCCGACGCGCACCGCCCCCTGATCCGCGTCGTAAAAACGAAGCAGCAATTTGACGAGCGTGCTCTTTCCGGCGCCATTTTCGCCCACGAGCGCGATCAGTTCGCCGCCCCGGATTTGCAAATTCAATCCCTCCACCGCCAGCTCGGTTCCGCCGGGATATGAAAAGGAGACATTGTCGAACTCTATCCCGTCATTGAAATTCTTCGGCGCCGGACGCGGATTGACAGGCGTGGGCACAAGCGGCTCTATGGCCAGAAACGAAAAATAATCGTCTAGAAAAGTAGTGTGCTGATCTACGGCAACGAAAGTGCTCGAAACCTGTCCGAGTGTGCCGGCGACCGAAGTGAAGGCGCCGATCACCAGCACTACGCCTCCGGGATCAATGGCGCCCGAAATTCCCTGAATGGCTACGAAAGCATAGGCGAGCGCGAGCGCCGTGCCGGTCACAAGCCCGCTCAGCATCGAAATATGCCTGCCCGCCCGAAACATCTGCTCCCTTTGTTTGAATAGACCTTCGGATAAGTCGCGATGTCTTCCGAGCAGGTAATCGGACAGCACGTAAGCCCTGATTTCCTTCGTAGTGCGGGGCTGAGCCAGCAAGTCGCCCATGTACTGGCGCTCCCGCTCCTCCGGAGTCTCTTTGTAGAAAAACTCGTAGAGGCGCGCAGTCATACGGCGTTCCAGAAGGAGTGAAAGAGCCGCCGCCGCCAGCGCGAGAATGACCAGCAGGTAATGAAGGCTGGCCAGGAGAGTCGCCATCAACGCGATCGTCACAATGTTTCCAGACAGTCCCAGGATCGACCACGTCAGGTCTCCGGGCCTCCAGGAGACCTCACGCTTGGCGCGCGCCAGACGATCGTGCCAGTTGGAGTTGTCGAAATGGCCGATGTCGACCTTCGAAGCCTGGGCCAGCAGTCGTCGCTCCGCTTCCAGTTCCACACGACGTACGAAAAGACTTCTGCCATACCCCATATATGCGCCAACCGCCCGTTGCGCTCCGACTGTCAGCCACAAACCGATTACTATGGGAAGTAAGTCCCATATGCCGAGCGCCTGAGCGTGGGCCTCCGCGATGCGGTTGACAAGTTTGGCCCCGAGTAACACGATGATCGGAGGCATCGTCGCGTTTACCATTCCCAGCAGCGAATAACGGATCAGCGAACGCGGCGAGGCGGCCCATGCAAGGGACAACCCCTGCTTCAGGTTCTTCCTCACCCTGCGGGCGCGCCCCTTGTTCGAGGGAACTTCGGCCTCAGGCTTCGCCATCGTCTCATTGTCCATCTGAATGAGCCTCCATCACGAGCTATGTAGCGACCGAAATCGCGAAGCGTATGGAGCATGGAAACGCGATTACGCCTCGATACTTTTCCCTGGGCGCTTACTCCAGGTAGAAGAACGCCAGCTCCTGCGCCTCGACGTTGCTCTTCTTTGTGAGGCGGACCGGCGTCGCCGCCTTGCCGATAAGCCCCTCGTCGGCCAGGTATTCGCACGCAGTGGTCACTCCCTCGATGTTGAAATTGCGTTTGAAATGGTCTTCGATCTCACTGCAAGAGCGCGCTTCCCCCACTTCGCGCAAGTGAGCGATGACGGGCGCGAACAGCGTCGCCGCGCGCTCAGCCAAGTAGCGGTCAATCGCGTCGAGCGCCGTTTGCACGCTCTTACGCGTCTTTTTGGCGTTGAGCAGATCGGAGTAAATCGTCTTGAAGAACTCCGGGTTGAGTTTCATCGCCTGCGGGATCACCTCGCGGTCGGCCAGCAGGCGAGCGTTGATTATCTCGATCCGCGCAAGCGGCGTCGCGGCGTAGAGGACCCACAGCGCCGTGTAATCAAGGTCGCCGCGAGTGATGAAAAATTTGTGGGCCTTGTAGATTGGCGGCAGCGCGCCCGCCGCCGCCCGCAAGAGTTGAATCTCGGTGTCACGGTCGCCGATCTCGCCAAGCCGGTCGCAGAGGTCGGCGATTGTCCGATCATGCGTATAGAGCAGTTTCCCTTTCGCCAGGAACGAATGCATGAACGAGTTATGGATCGAGCCCTCGACCGTCCTGCGAAACTCCGTTCGCGGCATGAGAAACGCATGAACGTTCACCCCGTCCGCGTAAAGCGACAGGTCGGAGCGCGGCGCCTGCTTGTCGTCAAGCGTCACCAGCACCAGGTCGATGTCCGACTTCGCCCATACCGCGTCGTGCGAAAGGCTGCCGCAAAGGATGGCCGCGAGAATCGAGCGGTCTTCCTTCACCTGCTTCACAAGGGCGTCGAGCGCATCGGCGAATTTTTGACGGATCGAGTCGTTCTCCATACGTGGTCGTCAAAGAAATCCTGCTCATGACTGACTGGTCTTGAGAATGCTCTTGACGGATCCGTTGATGATTTTTTTGAGCGTCGGCAAATGAACATCCGAGAGCCGCTTGATGTAAAGACACCCTTTACCGCAGGAGTGCCTGCCTAGTTGGGCCAGCAACTCGTCACAGCCTTCGAAGCCCTGCCTGATATAGAGCGCGATGTTCTGTTTACGCGGAGAGAACGCGACCAGCATCCAATCCATCTCGCGACCGTTGGAGTATTTGTAGCGATAGGCGCCAAAACCCACGATGCTGGGACCCCACATTTGCGGTTTCGCTTTTGCGGCTTTCTGCATGATATCTGCGATCACCCGACAGTCCTGGCGGACTTGTTCGTCCTTGATAGCGCTTAGAAAGTCATCAACGGAAGCTTCAGTGCGTTTTGTCTTGAGCTCAGCCATGGGAACCTCCCATTTCGTTATTGGCAAAACCTGGCGTTGGCTTTTTACATTTCCCCGGACCGTCCCGTTTATAACACAGCAGTTCGATTTATCAAACAACAAGCGACCTGGGCATTGACGTGGGGACGCAAAATTTGCGTCCCCACGATGATCCATGCTCAGGTCTCTCGCTGTCTCCGTATTGTT
>DASUFM010000596.1:0-7355 GCA_036274535.1 Blastocatellia bacterium | reverse complement strand
CATTATTGGCGCGCGCCGTTTACACGCGCCGGAGCGCCGCGTCCAGATCGGCGATTATGTCTTCTACGTCTTCAATTCCTACGGAGACTCGCACGAGGCCATCGGTAATACCGAGCCCCGCGCGCTCGGCCGCCGGAACCGACGCATGAGTCATCGTCGCCGGGTGCGAGATCAGTGTTTCAACGCCGCCCAAACTTTCGGCCAGCGCGCAGAGGCGCACATTATCCAACACAGAGCGCGCTGCCGCAAGAGAGCCTGTCTCAAAGGAGATCATTCCCCCGAATCCGGTCATCAAACGCTTCGCCCGTTCGTTCTGCGGGTGGCTTTGCAGACCCGTATAGAAGACTTTCTGTACTTTCGGGTGATTGTTCAGGAATGCCGCCACTTTTCGGCCGTTGTCGTCGTGCTGCTTCATTCTTACGGCCAGCGTCTTGATCCCGCGGGCGGTGAGCCAGGAATCGAACGGCGAGAGGATCGCGCCCACGGCGTTCTGCAAAAATCCGACGCGCTCGGCGTCTTCCGGCCTCCTCGTGATGATCACGCCGCCGACGCTGTCGCAGTGCCCGTTTAAATACTTCGTCATCGAATGCGCCACGATATCCGCGCCCCATTCGATGGGGCGTAGAAAGTACGGGCTCAGGAATGTGTTGTCCACAACCAGACGGATGTCACGGTCACGCGTCAAACGGCCTATGCCTTCCAGATCCGCCACCACCATGGTCGGGTTGGCCACCGTTTCGATGAAAACCATGCGAGTGTTTTCCCGCAGCGCCGCCTCGACATTGGCCACATCGCTCGTGTCGACGTAGCTGAATTCCAGACCGAAATTTCTCAGCACCCGGTCGAACAGACGGTAGGTTCCGCCGTAAGTATTATTCGTGACGATGACGTGATCTCCCACCTCCAGCAATTTCAGAACGGTGTCGATCGCCGACATCCCCGAAGCAAAGCAGTGAGCGGCGAACCCGCCTTCGAGCGCGGCCAGGTTTCGCTCCAGCGCGGACCGGGTGGGGTTTTTTGTCCGGGCGTATTCATAACCCTTATTCCGGCCCAAAGCCTCCTGAACGTATGTCGAAGTCTGATAAATCGGTGTAATGATGGCGCCGGTCGCCGGGTCCGGCTCCTGTCCTGTGTGTATCGCCTTTGTTGCAAATCCCATAAGCAAAGAACATCGCTATGCGCCCGCATATTCTTTCGTGGCCAGATTCCTTGTTGAATTCTACGGGGAGAAATTCGCAGGGGGGCGGTAACAGATATTAAAGACTTGGCGGAAAAAAAGAAAGCCACTTGTCTTGAAACATTTTGCTGAAAGAATATACTTCACTGGTTATGCGCGTCTTGCCTCGTCAAGAAATACCAGCAGAAGTATCAGCCCCCGCCCCGCAAAAGGTTTATGAGACATAATGTCGTAGCAATCATACCCGCTCGTTACGCCTCCACCCGACTGCCAGGCAAACCACTGATCGAGATCGCCGGAAAGCCGATGATTCTGCGAGTCGTCGAACGCGCCAGACAGACGGCTTCCATCAATCGCGTCATCGTCGCGACCGACGACGACCGCGTCTTTAATGTTGTCGCCGGCGCGGGCTTCGAAGCGGTCATGACTTCGCCGGATCACGCGACGGGGACTGATCGCCTGGCCGAAGTCGCGGCGAATCTTGACGCCGAAATAATCGTCAACATACAGGGGGACGAGCCGATGATCGAGCCGTCAACGATCGATGCCGCCCTCGCGCCTCTGCTCGCCGACCGCGAGATCGTCATGAGCACGACCTGCGAGCCGATCGAATCGGTCGATGACGCGCTGAAATCGAGCGTGGTCAAAGTCGTGATCGATCGCGACGGGTTCGCTCTTTGTTTCTCGCGCAACCCGATTCCATTCCCTCGCGCGGCGGTCCTGGAACATGGATCGATCAGGGCGGCGCTGCGCGCCCGGCCGGAAATGCTCAAGACCTTCAACAAACACACAGGCCTTTACGCCTACCGCCGCGATTTCCTGCTGACATACGCCAAACTCCCTCCGACTCCTCTCGAACAAAGCGAAATGCTCGAACAGATGCGAGCCCTGGAACATGGCTACAGAATCAAGGTCGTCTCCGTCTCTCACCGCTCGATCGGCGTGGACACCCCCGAAGACGTGAAACTGGTCAGAAGGATGATCAGCGGAGCGGCTTGACGAAGACTGTTAGCCACAGAGAAAGAAAGACAAGGGGACAGGGAGAAGGGGAGACAGGGAGAAAAGAAAACGAAGAGAAACTCCTCCTTGTCCCCTTGTCCCCTTGTCCCCTTGTCCCCTTGTCCCCTTGTCCCCCTGTCTCTTCATCTCCGTGGCTCTGTGGCTATACATTTACTGCCACACGACTTCCATCACCCTCAGATTCTGCTGTTTTCCTTTCAATCTTTCAGTCCCCAGGGATCTGACCCTGAAGGTTTCGTCAAGGGCTTGCATGGTGTTTTCGCTGATCACGATCTGGCTGGGTTGAGCCAGGCTTTCGAGCCTGGCCGCGGTGTTGATGGTGTCGCCGATGGCGGTGTAATCGAGCCGGGCTTCGGAGCCGATATAACCGACGATGGCCTGGCCGGTGTTGACGCCGATGCCGATCTGGATGGGCGGCAGGTTGTTGGCGCGCATCCGTTCGTTGAAAGAGACCATGGCGCGCTGCATTTCGACGGCCGCGCGGACGGCCTTAATGGCGTCGAGCTCGCTGGCGTAAGGCGCGCCGAAGAGCGCCATCAGTCCGTCACCTATATATTTGTCGAGGGTGCCGCTGTGTTTGAAGATAATCTCGCTGACCATCGAGAAATACTGGTTGAGCAGATTGACGATCAGTTCCGGCGTGCTGGTTTCGGAAAGAGTGGTGAAGTTGCGGACGTCGGCGAACAGCGCGGTGACCTTCTGCCGGACGCCTCCGAGTCTGACCTCGTCGGGGGAGCGCAGGATTTGATCCACGACCTGGCGCGGCAGGAAGCGTTCGAAACTCGAACGGGCCTGCGCCTGCTTCTGCAGGCGTTCGTAATTGATGACGGTATTGATCGCGATGCCCATGTGGACCGAGACGGCGTTAAGCAGGTCCAGGTCGTCGGCGCCGAATTTTTCGTAGGCGTCGAAGCGGTCGGCGTAAATGATGCCGAGCAACCCGCGAGGTCCGATGATCGGCGAAGCCATGACTGATTGGACCTGGCTGGCGAGAATGCTCTTCGAACTGAGTTCCGGGCCGCCGCTCTGCATGTCTTCGAGCAACACCGAGACGCGCTCGCCGGCGACCTTGGCGAAGATGGTCTGGCTGATCGGAGTCGTTTTGCCGGTGTTTCCTCCGTCGCGGGTCCGTGTTGCGGCTTCCTCGAATTCCCCCTGCTCGTTTTTGCGGAAGATGAAACAGCGCGTGACCGGAGTGACCGAAAAGAGTATGTCGAAAGCCTGATGATAGATGTCTTCGAGCGAGAAGACCGAGCTGAGCTTGAGACTCAGATCATAGAAGAGGCGCAAAATGCGTTCTTTTTTCTCCAGCTCCTGGTGATACAGGAGCGCCGGCACGTCCTCCGGCCTGGTATAGGACTTGAGAGCCGAAGTCACCAGCATTTCGCTGGGCGGCTTTTGCATCACTTCGCGCAGCGCGCTACTGGCTTCCTGAGTGCGCAGCGGGTCTATGTCCTGGAAAGTGAGCGTGCAGGAGCCGAGCTTTACCTGGGTATTCTCAGTGAGCTTGATGTCCACGTTGGGCGCGATGCGCTGGCCGTTGATGAAGACGCCGTTGCCGCTGCCGAGGTCGCGGAGCGTGACGCCGTCCGCGGTCCTGTTCGCCACGGCGTGATAACGCGAAACGCGCGGGTCGTCGAGAATCAGGTCGTTCTTCAACTCGCGGCCGATGGCGATCTCCGGCTTATCTATGTCAAAGGTGTAATTCCGGTTGGTTGTTTGAACGATAAAGCTCGGCATAGTCTTTGGTAGTTGGTGGTTGGCGGTTGGTGGCTGGTGGCGCGTTAGCTGATCGTAACCAACCACCGATCACCGACCACCAACCACTTAGAAATGGTATTCGCGTCCGACTTCGGCCACGATGATCCGCGGATTATTGATCGCCTCGATCTCCTCGACGATCTGATCACGATAGGCCGCTTTGACGTGCACGGCGTAAATCGGCGTATCCGGCCTCATCTTCGACATCTCTTCGAGCAGCGTCGCGGGCGAATGGTGTTGTGAAACGCGGGCCAGATCCGTCAGGCGGTTAGGGAATGAGAGGTCAATGAAGATGGCGCGCAGTTTGTCGCGCTCGATCGACGCCCGCCAGATGTTTTCGGTCGCGCCAGTATCGGATGTGAAAAGCAGCGCGCTTCTGTCATCTTCCACTACAAGGCCGTGGGTCGGAATCGTGTGAGTGACTTCTACAGGCGTCACTTTCAAACCTTCCGTGAAGAAACTCTCGCCGGATCTGATCGGTTGAAAAGAGATTAAATCGGACTCGGCGTTCCTCATCAGTTCCAGCGGTATCCACATCTGATGATTGAACACGTATCGCTTCAGCGTTTCGAAATCCTGCTCCGTCGCGAACAGCCTGACCGGTTCACGGATGTCCTCGAAAAGGTCGGTCAGGTATAGCGGAAGCGAGAATACATGGTCCAGATGCGTATGCGTGATAATGATGGAACGAATCCGAAGCTGCTCTTCACGATTCAGACCAATCGCGACCGAGCCGGCGTCGATCGCCAGCGTGTCGTTTATCAGATAGGTGGTCAGTAACTGAACCCGCCCATCCGCCGTGCTTGGAATAATTCTGAATTTCATTATTGCACTTGGGAGCGCAATGGGGCGATGACATTTGGTCTGACCTGCGGCTAATTTTCAGGTTTAGAGACCTAAGATCATTACGTAGCGTCGCGCCATTTGGATTGCGAATCGGCCATTCTACTTCTTAAGCGATCGCAGCATCGCCTGGAATTCGCCCTGAGACGCGGCGATGGTCTTCGCTGGTCCGGTCAGTTTGAAATAGATTTCGCCATCCGGGCCCTGGGCGATGGCGCCGAGCAAGCGATAACTGGACTTGGGCCCGCTCGTTTGTCCCATCATCGCTCCGCCTCCTTTGAACGTCCCGCTCACGTCAACCGTCGTCACGATCAGCCCGTTGATCGTATCCCGCTTCTGTATAGGGGTCCCGTCGGTTTTTTCAAACTGTCCGACCCAACGATCGATATTGGCCTGGACTCCGCCGCCGATATTCATGAACACCGCGCATTCAGCTTCTTCACCATCGCCCGCCGCGGCCGGGATCATATATGTGGCTGAACGCATGGGCTTGGGCGGGCCTTCTTTCCATCGCGAAGGCCTGGTCCATTTGACGGCGCCTGAACCGCCGCCCGGACCGCCTGACGCCACATCCGGCGCGGCGCCTGACGAATCGCCGGGAGCCCCCGTAGCCCCCGTCGCTCCTGTAGGAGGATGGTCGGAGGGCAGGGTGGTTGAAGTCGCCGCCGTCTCCGCGGGGCGGTTGGTCTGGTTTATATAGTTGGTCCCCATATAGCCGATGATCAAGCCGGCAAGAAGACCGATAATGCCGTAAAGATAGTTTGGTTTATTCATTGCGTGATCGGATATTTCCAACAAATGGACGAGCTCTTGCCGTGTCCGCCTGCCATGCGCTGGGAACAGATTAAAGTCTGTCCCACTCCCGCGTCAATCTAAAGATGGGCCAAAGAGGGGCGCCTTGCTTTCACACACAGGGCATAATATTATCCAGGCGTTATGATCAGGATGCAAACGCGCGCTATATGCGCGACGAAAAAGCGGCAAGCGATGTAACAAATCACGACGTCTCCCCGAGATGGTCGCTTGTCTACAAGGAGTCAATTATGAGCAAGCGACTAACCAACCGCGAAAAACTTCTTTCCAAGCTGAACAATCTTTCTGAAAACGAAATTGGAGAAATCCTCAAATACGCCCTGGCGCTCGAAAGAACCCGCGAAAGGTCCTCAGAAAGAATTGGGGAACGAATCAGCTACAGCGACGGCGTCACGGAAGCGATTCCTCAATCCGACGACGAATTATTAATAATGTTGAGCGCGGCTCGGGAAAACAGGCGCGCGCGGCAGGTGTTCGAGTGGGAGTCTGTTCGTAGAAAAGTGGAGGGCAAAGGCTCGACGCCATGTCGCCGGTAAAGACGCGATTTCCGCGTCTTTACCGGCGCCGCAAGCGCGGATCAATGAACGAAAACAGATTGCAAGCGCCAGGGTTGTTGATCGGACCTCTGCTGTTTCTATGCCTGATGTTCGCCGCAGGGCCTATGGCGTCCGCGGCGCCCACGGTAAGAGGACAGGAAGCGGATCGGCGACAGAATTTATCAAGACAGGAATTGCTTTCGCGGCTGGCTTCAGGCGACGAAGAGCAGCGCATCGATTCCGCCGTTCGACTCGGCGCGCTCTTGCGTGGCGAGTCCGGCGCAATTGAAACGTCGGTCGTCACTACTCTCAGCGGAGTTCTTCAACGGGATTCATCTCCGGTCGTCCGCGCTCTTGCGGCTATGGCCCTGGAAATCTGCGCCGGCCGCCATGCCGATAACCGGACAAGCGTTCGCAGCGACGAGGCGGTCGCGGCGCTGCTCGCGGCGCTCGGGAATGAGCAGGACCTGGCGGCGCGAAAGGCGATCATCTATGCTCTGGCTCGTTATCCTCAACCGCGAGTCACTTCGGCGTTGATTCCATTTCTCAAGAATAAACGTTCTGAATTGCGCGCCGCGGCGGCTTACGCCCTGGCCGAGTCCGGCGATCCCGCTTCGGCGCAGGCTTTGACCGAAGTATTGAGACGGAGCGGCAAGGACGAAGACGCGTTCGCCCGTACTCAAGCGGTTCGCGGTCTGGGCCGATTCGGAGGCCATGATTTGATTGACATACTGACAGACGCCTTGTCCGACGATAGCTCACAAGAGGTCCGCCGCGAAGCCGCAATCTCACTCGGCCGAATTGCGACCCTGCAGGACACAAAGGCGGTCGAAGCTTTGCGGAAAGCGACGCTGTCGAATGATCCCTACCTGGTCAGCGCCGCCGAGAGCGCCATCGCCAGCGTCAACTCGCGTAATCCTTGAATCCTCTCTTAGCTCGACTTTGTCCTTTTGGTGGCGCTGGCGCTTGCGCAGGCGGGCGGCGCCACAAAAAGGACAAAGTCAGCGCTTCTGCCTTTTCTTCTCTGTGTCTGCGGTGGCTAAGACCCGAATTTACATAAATTTGAATTTCCCTGGACAACTCCTTTTATCAGGTTTATCATCTATGATGTAGCCCTAAGACATTAACGACCACATTCGTGGTCGAGCAATAACGAGCTGAAGAAGATTTGAAGACTCAATGCCGTCTCCCTCTTTTGAGGGCCA